>JANOUF010000195.1:0-15116 GCA_031416685.1 Bdellovibrionales bacterium | reverse complement strand
TTCGCCTGCGGTAACCGCTAAAGCGAAACATAGAATGTATTGAAGTGCATAGACTAAGAAAAAATTCCGGGATGTTTGAAATTGAGTCACTCTTCCTAGATGCGTTCCAATGTAATCGTTAACCTGAGTTACGAGTGAAATTCGCATTAGAAACACTATAAAAATCAGATGCGCCCAGAACTTCACCGGCGGCACACGAAAAGCGAAACATTCAAACTCGCTAATTGGGTGCAGCTGATAAAACGCTCCGAGAAAAAAACAACTCCCGAACAAGGTCGCTATCCATACAGTCAACTCGACACGAGAAATCCGATCTAAAATTCCTCGATACTGATTCGCCGCAACCCCAATGGCGTAACCAAAAAATACGAACCCAAGCCACGGAAAAATAGGCCAATTAGCCAAGTTTTCTGCGCAGTTTCCGAACAGCGACTGCTCAGCCCAGAGAGGTAACGCAAAATTTTGGTCGTAAAAAGAAAAGAACGTCATTACAAATCCGGCCGCACCCAATAGGTAAACGAGGCCATGGCCTTTTTTGTGGAGAGCTTCAATGATCAACAAACCCAAAACCAAGAGCGGATAGACTTCCCAATAAAGAGTAATTTTGATGAATTCCTCGTCAGCCCACGAAAACAGAACCCAAGCCGCCAGGATGAATGCAAATAAGCGCCAATGGATCTTCGCGGCCGAATTTCTGAACCCGATGAGAAACGTGGTTAAGAGCATTATGGTGAAGCCGCCAAAGCTAAGAGCATGACAGAACGGCCGCACGTAGTTGTAGAAGATAGGCTCTGCGCTCATAACGACGTCATATTGTTCAGCCCGGTCGAGCCAAACCGTATAAGTAAAATGGTAGCAAGAAATCACCCAGAAGCTGATGATTCGAATGACGTCGAGACCATAAACACGCATGATTCAATACTGAATGATGAAGTCACTTATGCCAACTAACACCACGAAAATCTTGATTGTTTTAGGACTGACCGCGTTCTGCAGCATTTGTTATGAATTGCTAATCGGTCAGGCGATCGCGCTTACGTTCGGCGGAACACTCAGCGCCTATACTCTGACGATTGGCATCTTTCTTTTTTCAATGGGCGTTGGCTCGCTCGTCGCAAATCGCGTAACGGTTGGCTTTTTCGAAATTGAGCTCTTAATCACGATACTCGGGCTCGCGGCACCAGTGCTGATTTTGTCGTTTGCATCCATTCCCGAAATGACTGCATTTCAGTTGTTTGCTTCCAAGTTAGTCTCTTTCGGAGCTTTGAGCGTATTGGGTGTTCTTACTGGCCTTGAAATTCCGATCGCATTTAAATACTTGTCTGGAAATCAAGACCGAACTCGGGCGATAGCAATCGACTACCTCGGGTCCTTTGCGGCGGGACTGGTTTTCGCTTTTGTTATGTTCCCCGACTTCGGGTTGCCTCTCTCGATCCTTGTCGTAAGTGTGTTGAACATGGCAGTACCGTTGCTCATTGTTTTTTTGGGGATTGAGAAAGTTTCTATAGTTAAAAAGGCTGCAGGTTTGATTCTCGCCGTTATCGTCGTGGCATTAACGCTGTCGCATGGCTTAGTCGCGAAGACTTTGTCGAACTTTTTGGTAAGTGCCAAATGAACAACCAGATGAACAAAAACGTTCTCTACTTTTTCGCCTTCATCCTTGCGTTTTGTAGCATTGGCTACGAATTCGCAATAGCACGTACGCTTGCTGAAATGACTGGTCGAGGCAGCCAGGCGCAAGCGATGACAATTGCATTTTACATTTTAGGCCTGGGCATTGGCGCCCATTTTGCTCAAAAGGGAACGACTGCTCCCCTCAGGCAACTCGTGCTTGTCGAAACCGCAGTTGCGGGTGTGGGTGCAATTTCTATTTTCTGCATTCAGATTTTGCACCTGGCAATGTACAGCCTCTTGATTAACGACAAGGTGTTCTTAATTTCTGCACAATCCATTTCGGTGATAGTTGGTATTTTATCAGGATTCGAACTTCCTTATCTGCTTGCGCTCGTGAGAACTGCGAACGATGAACGCCGAACGAATTTGACTCTTGGCCTTAACTATTTTGGATCGATGATCGCAGCGATTGCATGCAATTATCTATTTTTCCCGAATCTCTCGGGGAACCAAACTGTATTTGCATTTGCCATCCTCAATTTGATTTCGGCAGCATCGCTGTTGGCATTTATTGAAGGAAAAAAAGTTCGCTTGCAATTGGGAGTCGCGTTCGTCGCCTTTGCGATGGCCTTTTTTGTTCGATTCATTGTTAAAATTGATCGAACCTACTTGCAGTCGTTCTACTCGATGCATGCGCAAGTCGAAGCCGGTATTCCTCTTCTCGAGCGGCTAGAATCACTCGACTCAAAAATCGGTGTTGATCGAATTCGGACACCCTATCAAGCCATCGATTTTGTTAAGCGACGTTTTATGGACGTTAAAGATGGTTCGCTCATCTATGTCTGGGCTGATTTCCTGTATATCAACGGACAACCGCAGGTTCAGATTGGTAAAGAAACCGTGTATCACGAGCTCATGGCGCACACGCCACTTGCTCTCACGGGTATTATCCCAAAAAATGTATTGGTATTAGGCGGAGGCGACGGGTTTCTCGCAAATGAACTCTTTCGTCATCCCGCAATAGAATCTATCACGTTAGTTGAGCTTGATTCCGCAATGGTGCATGAGGCGTCTACTCGAAGTTTGCTCACGGAATCGAACGGTCGTGTTTTCAATAACCCACGTCTTCGTGTCGTCATTCAAGATGCTTACGTCTACGTGAGAACGGCTCAAGACAAGTTCGACGCGATTTACATCGACCTCCCATTTCCTTTCGACGAAGATTTAAACAAACTTTACAGCGTCGAATTTTACTCAAATGTTCGAAGGCTTATGAAGCCGTCGTCCGTTATGACGCTCGACTTTCCGATTGGAAAATCGGATGGAACTTCGGGAATTATTTTTAGCACTCTTCGGCAGGCTGGCTTCGAGGCGGTAGTTGGGTACGGTACAATTGATAGCTTTGTTAGTGCTGCTGGAGAGGATGTTCATTTTGGGAAATCGACCGCGCATCCGCTCATCAGCGAGCTATCCCAAAGATTTAATGTGTTGCGGGATGATATATCCGACCAGTCTGAATTCGACCCTCGTCTCGTAAACTCGGCACTAAAACCCTTACTCGTGGGACATTAGTTGCTAATTCTTGCCGGCTGCGATTAAGCTTTACCTAGAGGGAAGATGGCAATCAGTCCGCGTACAATCGTTTTACTTTTGGGCGTCGTAATTGTGGTGCTTTTGTATCGATACAAAAACATGCAAAGCACGACTGCGGAAATTGATCTTACGCCAAGACGAAAAGCAGTCCAACTAGCAGAAACGCCAACGCCTCGTCCAGCAGCGGCAGCGGCAGCGGCAGCGGCTCGGGCAGCGAAGCCACCTTCGATAAACCAACTACCAGAAGAAGATGAACAAAGAGATTTCAGTAACAGATCGGTCGTCATCGATAGATTAAGAACTCGTATCAACTTTGCAACCGCGTATGAAATTTATAAAACGGTCGGAATTTCGTTTAAGGCACCTCTGCCGTTGGAATATGACTGGGAGCCCGGAGACCCGAAGTCTGATGTCATCGGCTTAACTGGAGTCTCTGATAGTCGAGTACGGATTGCAGTTGCAGCTGCAAAAACATCGAATCTTGCTGATATGAAAACTCACATTACCCAACTGTGGGAGCTTCCTCAGGCGGGATGGAAGCCTGTGGCGGGAAGAGCGCCGCAGAATTGCAAAAACTGTCGGTTCTATTCGTTTCAATTCGAAGGTCAGCACGGAATGGCGCTACTAGCGCAAAGCCCTTTTCAAAATGTAAGCTACTTTGTGGGGCTGTCAAAGCCGACTGTGCCGACACAACAAGACTGGGCGCTGTTCATGAGCGGAATTGAAATTAGACGTCCCGAAAACTATTAAAAGTCGTTTGATATGGAGAAGTGAAGACGGTCGGCAAGTTTCTGAGCGACCAAAGAAGCTTCGCTCCCATCGCTAATTTCTGCGACTGCGTGGACGAGATCTGAGGTTTCGCTTTTACCGATAATCAAAGTGTACTGTTGTTTTTCAAAAGTAAATTCATAGGCCTCGCAGCTTGAACACTCTGCGACTTTTACTTTTGGCAAGCGTCTCCATTTTTGCTTCGGTATTTTCCATCTTTTCTCTATCAACTTCACAAGCTCGTCGGGCGATCGCACTTTTGCAGCGACCACGATAGTTGCAAAGTTACGATTCTCACTCTCACCGCTTAATGTGACCCATTCGTCTGTGTCCGAGGTAACATTGTAATAATATTCCGGGTTAATCGAATCGATTCTAATTCCAGCAATTCTGAAAAATTCTTGAACGGCCGCTGCATGCAATTTTTTCGTGAGTGTATCGACTCGTGGCAAGTGCCGTACAGTTTCGAGCGACATCATTAAATTTTCCGAGGAACCAGCTGAGCCTAAGTCCGTGGCCTGTTGAAAATCGATTGAGTTGCGCTTGGTGAGTTGCGCATGAATTTCCTCATACTGATTTTGCTTTGTTTTTTGGATGATAAAAAAACCGGTCCACAAAACCAGCACTAAACAAATTATGGGAAGATAAATGGATGAAGACTTCATTACATCCTACAGCAAAGCGCATAACACATTAAATATGAGGTGTCGGTATCAGCGCATCTGCACTCGCCGCCCGTTCCCGGCGTCGCAACATTGGTTTGAGTCACGTTAATATCCAACTCTGGTGGCGTTGCTCCATCTTTGGAGCTTATTCCAATGGCGTCAGTCGAAGTTCCCCTTAGGACAAATGTGTAAACTCCCGGGCCGTTGGCTATAAGTAGCGCTGTAATATCGTACCCAGTCCATCCAATTCCCACCGCGCCTAAGTCACCAAAACTTCCCCCAACTGTTGCCGGACGACCGGTGTTGTAAGTAATTGTACCTTCGTTCCACGTTGCTCCCAAGGCGGTCCTAAATATCTGCGGACCATCGGTGGTTGCGTTCGTTGCCCAGAGATAAAGTATGGCTAAATTGACTGTGCCAACAGTCGAGGTGAGATCGAACTGGATATAGGTTTCTTCAATTGGTGGACCTAAACCGCTATTTAGGTTTGGAGCACCACCGTAATTATTCGTCGGAAATGCAGACGAAACGTGTGCATCAGCGATCGGATTGAATGAGTAATTCACAGCAACGGCCGGCTGAGTAACCGACGGCACAATCGGAATTGTCATGTTGGGATTTGTTTCAGACATGTTGTTGTCTTCAAACCCGCAACTCATCAGTTGTTCCCAAGGCTGATCACAAATTGCCACGGCGGAAGTTCGATTATTTCCACCTACAGCTACTCGTCTGCAGCTATAGTTATTTGCTGCTTTTGTGGAACACTTTTGGATAGTTCCGGCGGCGTTTGTTTCTACATAAATTAGGTTTGATCTTGGTCGAAGGGCTGATTGAGCGCCCGTTTTTTCCAGCCCGAAGGTTGTCTCGAGTTCGACTATACCGCTCGAATTAGGCAGAATATTTAGTCCGGGTTTTATGTTCATGCTAAAAATATGAACCAAGTTCGCAAACTTTTGATTTACGAAAAATCGGGGTATGGCGTTTGAATCGATCAGTGTGGGAATTGGTATTGGCAATGCAGAGTTTGGATTCAAATTTTGAAAATTTCTTGTGCAATCTGCTTCTGCGGTGAGAAACGCCTGAATTCTGCCGCCAACTCCCATCGCCTCCATAGTTTGCTGAAGATGAGTGTAGGACGAACGTTGTTGTGTCAGCATAGTTGCCAACGCGAGCATAGCAAAAACGATGAGCCCAGATGCAACCATCAGTTCAATTAGTGTATGACCTTTTTCATTTCGCATTCACTAACCTCACAACATGCAGCAAAGTGCGTAGCACGTAAGTCCGCCCTCTGTATCAGTATCTGTGCAATCGCATCCGCCGCCGCTATTTCCCATCGGAGCATACGGAGTAAATCGGCGAGTCGATGTTTTTGTCGGATTCCCATCTCGCCATCCGCAGCTGAATACTTTGTATCCTGGGGCGCACGCCACGGAAACGGAAGCGAGATTCACCGTTGAATTCCGCTCGACCCTGCACCTAGGAGTGACCAATGTCATCGCTGCGCAATTAGCGATCGTTGCACCTGCCGCTACAAACATAATGTCGATCTGACGTGGTCTTAGAGGTCCCCCAGCTGAATCTGAACGCTTGCTAAAGTGAAGGTTCAGGGGGAGTGCCGTCTGATTCATGATTGGAACTAAGTACGACGGGCCCGCGAGTTCAATTGTCGCCAACTGAACGTGTCCGCCAAGCGTTGAAGTTGCGCCCGACGTAAAAACCGTAGCGCCAAGGTTGTTGACTATCGTTGCAGGCAAATACGGTGTCGTTGCAGTCGGTATAGTTTGACCTGCAAAATTCGCATCGCAGTTTCGGTGATCGTTTAGAAACACTCGGACCGCATCAGCAATTTGATTGGCCTCGAGTGTTTGCTGAAGGTGACGCACAGAACTCTGTTGATCGTTGATGATCGAAGCAAATGTCATTCCTAAGACTGCGACCATGCCAGTAACCAGCAGCACTTCAACAAGGGAAAGACCATTTTCGTTTCGAAAAAATTCTTTGGTCATCAATACCTACAGCAGATCGCAACACAGCTAAGAAAACTACTTAACGCATCAGAGCATAGGCAACTATTGCTTACGTTATTAGGAGTCGTTCGACGCCAACTATTTTTCGAAGGTTGTCCGTCATGCATAGCGCAACTTAGAAGCCTATATTCGGGTCCCCCAAGCGGATCCGTTATGCAACTTACCGTGCGAACTGTGCCAAAAGTCGATCGTTGAATTCGTACGCATCCGTACTCAGTTGCCTCGACTGTCGAGCAACCAGTCATATTCCCGGCCTCATTTGTATCTACATAAATCTCAATCGTTCGCGGCGAGAGAACTTGATCGCCACTAGTAGGCGCACCCAAAATTTTTAAATTAGTGGGCGCAATCAAAAGTTTCAATTCTATCTGGGTTTTGCCAATTGATCCTATCGGTGGCGAATAGAGAACCGTGGTTTCGAAGCCAGTAAGTGTAACTAAATTTGAATAATCCTTTGGCGGCGCTATCGCTTGAGTCATATCTGCGTTAATAATTTGCTGAATATCCAAATTAATAGGTAGCCCAGCGCCAACTGTATTTTGACAAGCGATTGGATCATTTAACAAAAGTCGTATTTCGGTTTCAATTTCGTTCGCTTCGAACGCTTGCTTCATGCGGATCTGATCATTTTGTTGAGTGATGAGCGCTGCACTCAAACTAATGATGAGCGTGACACCAATTGCAATTGCGACCATCAACTCAACCAATGAAAAGCCGAGCTTAGATGATGAAATCCTTAGTCTTTGTCGCTGTGTCATTCGAGTTAATTCTATCAATACGCGTCTCGGCTTGGTACCAAATCCTCACGCTTTCGTATCAATTCCCCTGTGTGTTTCATTTTGAGACGCCTCCTAGACCTGCAAGACATTTCTATAAGGCTGATTTACAATGAGATTCAAAGCTAAAAATAAGGAAACGATGATGTCGAAGCGTCCAAATGCTCAAGGTCTTTTACTTTTATGCCTTACAATTTTTGGGGCACTTTTCATGGGCTGTGCAACTACGCGCCATCAGGAATTCACCAAGGTAAAGCAAGGCATGGATAAGCAAGCCGTTCTCGAGTTTGCGGGAAATCCAGATCGCACGATGCGGTGGCAAGGTAAGGATCGTTGGATTTACGACTTCCGTATTGATGACTTCAGCACCGACTCGCAAGAAGTTCATTTTCAAGAAGGCCGAGTTGTTTACATTGGCAAAGCTGTTCAGCCGGTTGTTCCTGCCGATAAACAAGATGAGCTAAATGAATCAAGTAATCGCGCTGCAAGTGCACTTCGTTCGAACGAAACTCTTCTAGAAGTTCGTGATGCTCCTATGGCTCAGCCCGCGGCTGACTCACCCGAGACTAAAAAGGCTGTCTGGGAAAAAGTTCAGTGAGGTTCGCCTCGCTCTATTTCGAGAAGCGGATTTGCTCGTCAGCGTCTGATGGCCGATTTCGTTCTACGCCTTCGCTTGCTGGCAAGCGCTCTGGGCCGGGCTTTCCAGCCGCCTCTAATTTTGTTGCTTCTTTTTCTGTACCGAAGGTTTTTCTGATCTTCGCTTGAATGCGATTCAAACGCGCATCAAGTCCGAATTCACTTTCCATTTCCTCAAGAGATTTAATTTTCTCGCGAGAGTACTCGCGCTTTTGCTGCTCACCCTTTTCAGGATGTTGAAAGCGCATGTGCAGATATTCTTTTTGGCGATCTTTATCGAGTTTTTGAATTGCTTTATGCTTATCGGCCATTGCTTGTGTGATCACGCGAAGCTCTGATGGTTCGTCCGTTTTTCGTTTGTCTTCGATGAGACCGTTGATTTCTTCGTTCAGCTTTTTAATATCTTGGTCGAACACGCTCATGCTCGATTGGTGAAGGCGCCAATCTTTTGCAACTGCAGTATTTGAAAAAGTGAGAACGCATAGTGCACTGATCACTTGCGTGAGAAAATTAGAGCTGTTCAGCTTGTGTGACCGCATATTGTTCCCACCGGATGCGGACAGGCATTCGCTTTATACGGTTAACCGCAATCGACGCCTTAACGGGTGAAACATTCTCAATTCGAAGCTCACCTTTTGCGATCGAACTCATGATCGCATCCACATCCCAGCCAAAACGGCTGTCTGTAATAGCTTCTCGTAATGATTCACGAATTTCTTTAGTATCGATGCCGGAAATCAGCATACGGATCAATGTCGGCCCGTCTTTAGCCGAGGAAATTTCTGAATTGGCGAAGCCTTGAATCCCAAGTGGATCACCTGGACTAATGACTGGGTCAGGATCCATCGAGATTTCCTGGAATTCCGGTTCAACAACTTCAGATTCAACAACTTCAACTTCAGATTCTAGATCATCGATGATTTGGGTGACTTCAGAGAACTCGAGTTCCTCTTCTTCAGCGGGAAGCGCGGGAGTTTCAGCATCGGCATCAGCAGTTGCACCTAGTTGCGCAACTCCATCCATATCGATGAACAACATCACGCCACATACAGGGCACGTTGCCATTCCGTAATCGACTTGGATCGCGGCACCATCGCGAGGACACGTTGCCATCAACGTCTCTTCTTTTCGCGCTCCAACCGGCGTCGATCAGCGCGGGACATTTTCGAATCACCGCCGCCGCCGCCAGACGCGCCTGGCTCCTCGCCGCCTGAGTAGGAAAGGCGAGTTCGTTGCTTCGGTCTGAGCGCTTCGAGTTGCTCTTCAACTTCTTCCGAATCGTCATCAGCGTATTCGGCGGCACCCTGCGGAGGTTGATCCGAACTCGGCTGAGCGACAAGCTGAATTTTAAAGAGCTTCTCAAGCGTTTCTGTTTTTACGAGATGATTCATCTCTTGGAACATTGAGAACGCTTCTTTTTTGTATTCAATGAGCGGATCTTTTTGCGCGTATGCACGGAGATTGATCCACTCGCGAAGTTGATCGATGCGCTGTAAATGTTCTTTCCAGCGTTGATCGATCGCTTGAAGCAAAATCATCTTCTGTACTTGCGGAAAATACCCCGCGAGTTGCGCCTTCTGACTTTCAAACGACGCTTTCACTGAAGTACTCACCGCACTCGTGATTTGCTCAGCGTCCATTTTTGGATCAAGCTCAAGATTGATTCCGAATTGCTGCCCGAGAGCGACTTGCAAACCTTCCAAGTTCCAATCCTGGTGTTTTACTTTTTCGTCGCAATACGTATCGAGAATTTGTGAAACGACATCGCTCATCATCTCACGAACGATCTCATCGACTCCCTTACCCTCGAGAACTTGCCTGCGCATGGAATAAATCGCCATACGCTGCTTGTTCATGACGTCGTCGTAATCAAGAAGGTGTTTACGAATATCGAAGTTATGCCCTTCGACTTTTCGCTGCGCACTTTCAATTGAATTCGTCACCATTCGTGCTGTGATTGGCTCATCCTCAGGAACCTTGAGCATTTCCATTATTCGCTGGATGCGCTCGCCGTTAAATTTGCGCATGAGATCGTCGTCGAGTGCTAGGTAAAAACGAGTTTCGCCTGGGTCACCCTGACGACCCGAACGACCGCGAAGCTGGTTATCGATACGACGAGATTCGTGTCGTTCTGTACCGATGATATAAAGACCACCTGCTCCGAGCACTTCCTGTTTTTCTTTTTCCGTTTGAACTTTGAATTTATCAACAGTCGCTTTGAATTCTGGCGCTGTTACGTCTTTTACTTCCTGTTTTGCTAAAGCTTCCGGGTTACCACCGAGAACGATATCTGTTCCACGCCCCGCCATGTTGGTTGCAATCGTGACCGCACCTTTTCGTCCTGCTTGCGAAACGATTTCAGCTTCACGCTCGTGGTGTTTTGCATTGAGGACGTTGTGCGGAATTCTTTCTTTTTGCAGATATTTGCTGATCAATTCGGAGCGTTCGATTGAAACTGTACCAACGAGAACCGGCTGACCTTTTTTCTGGCGCTCAACAATATCTCGAGCGATCGCATTGAATTTCGCATTTTGGTTTTTATAGACGACATCTTCAAGATCGTCTCGATCGACTGGGCGGTTCGTTGGAATAGGAATGACATCAAGATTATAAATCTTTTTGAATTCAACCGCTTCTGTTTCAGCTGTACCCGTCATGCCCGCGATGCGGTTGTACATACGGAAAAAATTCTGGAACGTAATCGTCGCAAGAGTTTGGTTTTCGTTTTTAACACGCACACCCTCTTTTGCTTCGACAGCTTGGTGAAGACCATCGCTCCAACGGCGGCCTTCCATCAATCGACCAGTGAATTCGTCAACGATGACGATCTCTCCGTCTTTAATCATGTAATCGACATCTTTTTGATAGAGATAGTGAGCCTTAAGGCCTTGATAGATGTGATGCATGAGTTCGATGTTTTGCGGATCGTATAGGTTGCCAACGCCCAGAAGCTCTTCGGCTTTTTGGTTACCTTCCTCAGTTAGAGAAACGGATTTCGATTTCTCTTCCATCGTGAAGTGCTCGCCAACCTTCAATTTCGGAATAATCGAATTGATCGTCGAATACTTGTCAGTCGATTCTTCAGCGGGGCCTGAGATGATAAGCGGAGTACGCGCTTCGTCGACGAGAATCGAGTCACACTCATCGACAATTGCGAAATTTAACTCGCGTTGAGCGTAATCGTTCAAATCAAATTTCATGTTGTCGCGAAGATAATCGAAACCAAGTTCGTTGTTCGTGCAGTAGCTAATATCGCAACGATAGCCTTCTTGTTTTTGACGATCGTTTTGACCATGTACGATTACGCCGGTCGAAAGACCGAGCCAACTGTAGAGGCGACCCATCCACTCAGCGTCACGACGAGCGAGGTAATCGTTAACGGTAACAAGGTGCGCGCCTTTTCCAGAAAGAGCGTTTAAGTAAAGTGGTAACGTTGCAACGAGAGTTTTTCCTTCGCCCGTTTTCATTTCCGAAATCGCACCACGATGGAGAACCATGCCGCCGATCAGCTGCACATCGTAATGTCGCATGCCGAGCACGCGGCGACCCGCTTCGCGACAAACTGCAAATGCTTCGACTAAAATTTCATCGAGTGTTTCGCCTTTTGCGATTCGTTCTTTGAAGTGCGGAGTTTTTGCTTGGAGTTCAGCATCGCTCAACTTCTGCATTTGCGGCTCGAGCAAATTGATCGCATCAACTGCCGGCTGCAGCCGCTTCATTTCGCGCTCGTGGGCCGTACCAAAAATCTTGCTTAAAACGGTCATAATCATAGGGAGCTAGGATACCTCAAGGAAGATATAGGAAGGAACTGTTTCTCTTAAGGAGTATGGGGATTGAAGTAGGGGTGTCTAGTTACAGTCTGCCAATGAACCTGTTAATTAATTGGGCGACTCTGCTTGGACCTGTCGCAATAACTCAAAGACGCAAACTGCGACCGCATTTGAAAGGTTCAAACTGCGCGTTGGCCCTAACATCGGTAGGTGGAAAGCGCGCGCGTCATTGGCTTCGATGAGTTTTGGGTCAAGTCCCGAGGTCTCTTTCCCAAAAACCAGCCAATCGCCCTGCTTTAATTCGGCGTCATAAATTGAGCGTCGCCCGGAAGTTTCGATGAAAAAAACTCTGGAAGGATCGGGTACAGACGTCAGCCATTCTTGAGTCGATTTGTACTCGGTCCAACGAAGATGTTCCCAATAATCCAAGCCCGCCCGTTTGACGCGGCTTTCGGTGATTTCGAATCCCAATGGGCCAACGAGATGCAAATGCGAATCGGTACCGACGCAGGTTCGGGCAATATTCCCCGTATTTTCTGGAATCAACGGTTCAACGAGTACAACATTGCATAAGCTCATACTAGGAAGCGAAAGACTTCGTGTCCAAGCGAAGTGAGCGCAAGTCGACGGCCTTTGTCGACGACGAGATCAAGATGCAAAAGTTCACGATACAAATTTAGGTCGATCGGCACGATGTCTCGGCCAGAACTTTGACCAAGTTTGCGAACATAACTACGTTGTTTGTCGGTCAAGCGCGTTGGAAGTGCCGGGTTTTCTTCGAGGGATTTTTTCCAATCGCCACTTTCAATCAACTTCGCCGTACGAGGTAAACGCGAAGGTAAAATGGAGTAGATGAAAGCGCGTTCCATCGCGCCGACTAGTTGTACAATCACTTCCACTCTTTCAAAGATGCCGGCTGCTGGATCAAGTTGCGATACACCATGAAACTCGTCGAGGAGGTTAAAAGCTAATTCAGGTTTGCTCAGGCGCAAGAGGCGCCCTGGAACGTGTTGCTGGCCGCCTTGGAGATAGACTGGGAAACCAACTGGCATCCGATAGACGCTTCCAACAACACTTGCAGCTTCGACTTGGTCAGCAAAGGCGCGCAACTTCTCAAAGTGCACCATACCTTCACAGAACGAACCGTACACGAAAAGAGAACCGAGCATGTATCTCCTAAATGATGTCGAGAGCGAGCGAGAGGATATAACAAAGATCAAATTTGGACGCAACTGACTCAAAATAGAGGCCAACAAAGATTTTTTGGATTTTTTGAGAAAGTGACGCGGCAACTATGTTGCATAGCTTCCGAAAAAAAGGGGAACTTGCTGCCATTTAGTGAATCCGTCGAGTATAAAAAATTTCGAGGTGAAATCATGTCAGTTAAAGAAGAGTTCCAAACGTACATGGGCTATCAATGGCTTCAAGTTGAGGGCGACACGCTCACAATTGGAGTAAACGAAGAAGGCTTAAGCGAAATCTCTGAAATCACTGCGGTTCACCTCCCAAGTGAAAACGAAGAAGTCACCGGCGACGAAATTTGCGCCGAAGTCGAAACCGATGAAGGTCCGCTCAATATTTATTGTCCAGTCGACGGCAAAGTTGTGGAAATAAATGCAGCGGTAAAAGAAAACCCTTCTTTGATCACTGAAGATCCGTTCGGCGACGGTTGGCTCTTCCGTGTTGAAGCTGCCGATCCAGATGATCTCGATGAGATGGACACTGGCGACGACGATGACGAAGAAGAGGAAGACGAAGCATAATTTTGTCTCCTGTTTCCACGGCATCCAATTTGCAAAATTAAAGATCGACTCTCAACCTGGAGCCTTTATGCGTCCATTCTTAGTCTTTGCTCTCCTTCTCGGTTGCTTTTCCGCGTATGCAGACGGGTTCGATGAGCTCGATCAATGTAAACTGCAGTGTTCGACCGAATGCGTATCACTTGCCCGCTCGGCTAAGCTCGCGGCACAAGAAATTCTTTCTGGCTGCAATGGCAATGACCGCAGCGACATCATTAATGCATGCGTAAACAGATTTGGATCGGGCGAATCAGGAACTCGTTGCTCTCGCAGCGCTAAATCGGCCGAAGCCGTTAACGCCTGTGTGAACCGGTTTGGGTCGGGAGAGTCTGGTCTCGCGTGCGCAAGTGGTGCACGCAATCCAGATATCGTAAATGCATGCGTGAACCGCTTCGGTTCAGGCCAATCAGGAACAACGTGCGCATCGAAAGCGAAGAACGCAGACGCTGTGAATGCGTGCGTGAATAGATTTGGCTCAGGTGAGTCTGGAGTTACATGTTCCTCACGTGCACGCTCAGAAGAGACAGTGAACACGTGTGTGAATAGATTCGGTTCAGGTCAATCGGGTTTGGATTGCATCGGCCAGTGATTGGCGGCGCTTCAGCCTTATTTTGCTTTGGCTGAAGCAGCTTCTGCTTTCTCTTTTTCCAACATGTTCAAATCAGATATCCAAAGTTCGTTCATCAACGATGTCTTAATGCATTCAACATTGCCGCTAATGAAATCGGCTGTCTTTTGCGAACGGCCGGCGCTCAACACGACGGTATCGTTGGCACATTTGATCGCTATATCACCGTGTGTTTTGTTGACCGGGCAGTTTGTGTTCGGCTTCTTTTCAAGAATGAAGATTGTCCCGTTTGGCATTGTCCCGATTAAATTTTTCGTGAGCCTGGTGCTATCCACTGCGATTGATGAAAATCCCTGTTCCTTGATTTTCAAATCTGCGCCTTTAGCATTTGCACCCAGTCCACCTTTTGCACCGAGAGCGATACGCAGGGCTTTCAGGGACTCACCCTTGTTCTTTTTTCCCTCAGCTGTAAACGTCGAGCACAATTTTTCCGGAGTTAATTCTGGATCGATATCGTACGTTTCACATGAGTAGTTTGTCGTCTTCGATCCTTCTGGAACTTCCTTCTTACAAGCCACGTTGGCTTTACGAAGTTGCACCCAGTTGTACTGCTTTGCTAAAAGAACTCCGCCGGAGTTTTCAATCTTGTCGAACACTTTTTTTGCTTCATCGCCTTTAATAACCTCAGCGGCTGATGCGTTAAATGCGAATGTGAAGACGAATGCGGCGATTAAAAATTTCATGTTGCCTCCGGTGCTCTTATTTTAAGTGATTCGGGTGGGTGGCCGCAATAGCAACCTCACAATGGAACGGATTCAATGACCTCAATGGATTCACGTACCAGACCTTTGCACTGAAGCGAGAGAGTGGAATCACCGATATCGATCAAGATATAGT
>JANOUF010000194.1:0-8594 GCA_031416685.1 Bdellovibrionales bacterium | reverse complement strand
GTATCTTCAGTAAAAATCGGCGGATAAGCGTCGAGTACTTCAGAAAGCTTTCCTTGAGCTAACCGAATGTCTGCTTCAAGCATGACATGGTAGCTCGAATCGAACTTAAGTAGTTGTCTTGCTAGGTAGCTTGAAAGCTCCATTAGCAACCGTTCAATTTCTTCTTCAATTTCCGCGTCGATTTGTTTCAGTCGGTTGTTGAGCGGCACAACTTCATCGGGCTCAATAAAGACAGTCTGCTTTGATTGACTTTGACCGTGTACGATACCAGGAAGCGAGCGTTGCATGCCGCCTTTGACCGGAAGGACCCAGCGGCCTTCGCGAGTCGTGACGTACTTATCTTGAAGTACAGGTTCCATGTCGTAAGATTTCACCAGACGATCAAGCGTTGTTTGCAATGCACGAGTCTGTTGCGTCTTTTCTCGGTGCAAATTGTAAAGAGCTTCGCTGGCATCTGTTCGAATTTCACCAGACGGAGTCATTAGTTGATCAATCGCCGAGAGAGATTCGGTTGCATCCATCAGGCGCATTTTAACCGAGTCGATCCAGGTTCCATTCAATAAGCGAATAACTTCGCTGAGTGCGACCACTTCAATGCAAAATCTTCTTACGTCGCGAAGTTCAAGCGTTTGCAAAACCCCATCGCGCTTAAGGCGCTGTGCCCACGTTGAAAAAAGGTCGAGGCTCTCCATGAATGGACGTTCGCCACCGCCCAAGACCATCTGCGCTTCCGAAATTTCGCGAAAACTTTTTTCAGCTTCATCGCTCGATGATAGAGGAGTGAGCTTGCGCAAATGATTGCGAGCCGGTTCGCTAGTAGCGAATTTCTCAAGACGAGAGAGGATCTCGTCCCAATCCAAGGGTTTTAGTGAGGGCTCAAGTGACTCCACAGTTCAAATTACCCGCTTCTTACGTCCAAACACAACAAGAGCGGCAACAAATGCCACTACGAACCATATCCAGTATGGCTCTATGTAAGTGTAAACGGTCTTTGGCGGATTGCGACGAAATGGGATGTGAAATGCTCCCTGCCATTCCTGGTGTAACGGAGATTTCGTAAGAATCGTTCCATTCGCAAGTATTGCAGTGGTAATTCCAGTGTTGGTTGCGCGCATGAGGGGTCTTCGGAACTCGATCGCGCGAGCCAGAGTCATGTACAAGTGTTGATGAGGCTCAAAAGTTGATCCAAACCAAGAATCGTTCGTTACATTCACCAAAATTTCAGCGCCCGCATCGACTAAACCTCGAGTAAACCAAGGATACAAACCCTCGTAACAAATTTGCGGACCAAACTTCCAATCGCCGAGCGGCATTAGTGTAGGACCATGACCTCGGCCGAAAGCACTTTGATTAGGGAAGAGCTTCATCATGAACGGAAACAACTCCGCACCCGGAAAATATTCACCGAACGCCAACAGTAGAGTTTTGCGATACGGCGGATCCATGGCGTTTGTGCCGTCGGCATTAATTACGAAGAACCCATTGTAGGTTTGACGAGTGCGACGATCTCGGGAGTAGCCGCCTGTTAGCAGAGGCTTTTGAATTGAACCTAAAAATGCGCGAAGCGATGCAGACTCCGGATATTTTGCCTTATAAGAATCGAGAAGTTCGGGGTAAGCGGTTTCGGGCCAGATTATCGCATCGACATCAGGCTGAGTGCGAAGACCTTCACGTGATAAGTTCGTGTACCGATCTATGATGTCTTGTACATACCCGGCGCCATTCTCGGCCGCAATTTTTTCAAAGTTCCCGATATTTCCTTGAATGGCGAGGATCTTGATCTCGTCGTCAGTTAAATTCCAAGAGTCCTTTTTTAAATATCCGAGCAAATTGATCAATACAAAAACTGCGACCGCGCCAGCAGCTAGTTGCAAAGATTTCTTTCGATCGGGCAATGCCAGCCACGCCAAAGTTAGAATTGCATTGATGAGTATGGAAATGAAATCAAGTCCTTCAAATCCAATGACGTCTGCGAAGTGAATTCCCGGAAAGTTCGCCCAGAGCCAAGGATAGCCGAAATGCCATGGGAACAAGACTGGAAACAAATTTTTGAAAAGCGAAAATAAACCCGCAAGCAGCAAGACTCCAGCGACTGGCTTCATCGGCCAACGAGTGTTGATCCAGACCCACAACGCCACACTCGCGGGAAAATAAAGGTGCGCGATCGCGCAAAAGCCGATGAGTACGAGTATGCCAACGGCCCAAGGAAAATGACCGAACTCCACCGCTGTGTGTGCGATCCAATGAAATCCAATTGCATTGAGAATAAATTGCGTGAGCCATGCACCCCAAAACGCTTTTTTCACGCTCGAAGTTCGAATTGCAAAAAGCCAAAGAGGGACTAAACAAAAAAACAAAGCCCACGGCGGAAATGGAATATAGCTTGTGCCAATCAGCAAACCTGCTAGTATTGGTAGTAGATGACGGTTAAGCATGTGGAAATCATACGCTTTTTCATGGAGTGAAGTCATTGGAAACTGAAAAGACGACCGAAAAATTGGAAAAAACCTCAGAAAAGTCGTTAGAAAAAATCTACCGACAAACTCGTTGTCCATCGTGTTCTAAACTCTTTTCGGTAGAATCAGTAGACTCCATGGTTCCAGGCGCTGATGCGCTGGTCTTCGAGTGTAACGCCTGCCAGACCCAGTTTACCGTCGGAGCCGCAGAGTTCAGTGACCTTGATCTCCCAAGCCAAATTTTAAATGATCCCATTGATCATTCCGAGCAGGCTCAAGCAAACAAAAATGCTGAAATCAGTGCGAATCAAATCGCGAATGAAATTGCACTCGGGGCTAGGCCCGAATTGATTTTGCTTTGGAAAAAAATCATCGATGATTATGAAGAGGAGTTCCTGCACGACGGCTTTATTGAGGCGTGCTTGAAGGCGGATGCGCTTGGATACGCAGGCAGTAAGTACGGCCGAATCCTTGCTGAGTTTCCGAACGAGCCTCTTGCTTTTAAAATGCGTAAGAAAATTCAAATTCTTGCTGCTGCCGAGATCGATGCGCGCAACTTAGCTCGTCAAAGGGTAAAAGCACGTGAGGCCGCGGCGCTCGCACCGAAAACAGCGACCTTAAGCCTAACTTCGATTGCGATCGTACTTGGAACTATTCTAGTTTTGGCTGGATTGGTTCTAAACGGTCAGAAAAATATATTTGCAGTTGGCGTTGCGATGTTAGCGCTGGTGATCGGCGTTCGCTTCTTCTACCAGCGCAGCTCGTCTTTTGATTAAGCAGTTTGATTAAAGAGCGCTAATCTAAGATTTCGTGTTTAACGGGACGGTGGTCCTTGCTCATGGCACGAAGTAATTCTTTACCGAAGCCAGCAAATTGCTCCGTCGTTTCTTCTGAAGATGCCGTCGTGTTAAATCCGCTCGGTGCAATCTTCGGATCGCGAAGTGAATCACTCAAGAATGCTTTCTTTGAAATCGAAGCCGTATTGCTGGCGATCGCGCCCGATACAGCAACGTTTGCGTCCATGTTAGTCAGAGCCTTGTAAGAGTTGAGCACTTTTGATGTACCTGTTTTTGCGAGCAAGTTCTGATGCTCGTCACCAGTACGAAGAATATATTTTTTAACTTCAGCCGCGCTAAATTCGCGGTTGTTCGACATCACGAGTGCTGCGACTCCGGTCACGAACGCCGTTGCTTGCGAAGTTCCAGTCATAAGACCGAATTGATTGTTTGGAAGAGTCGAGTAGATGTTTTCACCGGGGGCTGCGATATCAACTGTGCGAACACCGTAGTTGCTACTAGCAAGAACTTGGCTTTCGGTGTTGATCGCAGTAACAGAAATAATATTGCTGAGATCGTAATCCGCTGGGTAGTAGTGTTTGCCAGTCTCATCTGAGTTCGAGCGCTCGTTACCAGCAGCTGAAACAAACAACACGCCATGCGCTTCAGCTTCTTTAACTGCGGCGAATTCTTTTTCTGCGTACTCAACACCACCACCAGAATAATTGATGATGTTTGCTTTCATTTTCACTGCATAGCGAATCGCGCGAATCGTGTTCTCGAGATTGTTTGTGTTTGGGTCGTAGTACTTTAAGACCATGAGACTCACGCGTGGCGCGAGCCCTGAGATGCCAAAATTATTTCCACCGCGAGCGCCAATAATGCCAGCGATGTGGGTGCCGTGCCCGTGTGTATCAGCAACGTTTGGAGTATTCGTTACGAAGTTCCAACCGTGAACGTCGTCAACAAAACCGTTTCCATCATCGTCAACGCGATTCGAAGCTTTATCATTACCGTTTTTATCGCGACCTGACTCGCCTGCATTGACCCAAAGATTTTCATGAATATCACGGTGATTAACGTCAGCGCCCGTATCGATAACGGCCACGATAATATCTTTTGAACCTTGGCTAACTTCCCATGCCTTAGATGCATTAGTGCGAACGAGACCCCATTTGTCTGAAATGTTCGGGTCGTTCATGATGACGTTTTCTTCTTTTGAATCGCTTTTGCTAGAAACTTTTTGTGCGTTCTTTAAAATAAGTTCGCGCTCAACTGAGGATGATGCAAATTCCATCTGGCCTTGTTTTCCGCCAAGCAATGCACTCAAGGCCCCCCAAAGCATAAATGCGACAGCGATAAAGGCGAAGCATGCAAAACCACGAAAGATGCGTTTCATTAGGCGTTCCTCCACAAGCAGATGACTTGTAGAGGAGCAAAGAGGGTGCCGCGGAGATTTGATCTAAGTGCTTGAAATTACACGACTCATTAAGAGACAGCCGTGAATTTGTCGATCAAAGAATAGGGGGCTGTAGACTCTCTAAACACCACTCTGGAAAGGCAATATCGACGCCTTCTGAGTTGATCCTGAGATAGTATATATAGTTTCGCATGACGAGTTTAACGTAGTTTCGGGTTTCGTCGTACGGAATGTCTTCGATGAATTCTAAGGTGTCGCCGCGATATCTTGTTTTAATCCAATTCAAAATCGCTTTTTCTGAAGCGTTGTAGCTCGCAACGGTCAAAATAAATTGATCATCAAACTGATCCATCAAAATTCTAATAAATGCTGAACCGACTGGAATATTAATCTGCGGTTTATAGAGTTCCTCCGGATTTTTAATTTTTATTCCAGTGAGACCCTCGGTACGTTTTGCGGCCTCCGGAATGAGTTGCAGCAGACCAAACGCATCAGCTGGGGATCGAGCAAGTGGATCAAACGAAGACTCTTGGCGCATGATCGAATAAATCAATTCTGGAAAAACGCCGAAACGTTTCCCCGAGCCTGGCACAAACTTCGAATAAGGCTGCGGAAACAAAAGCGATGGTTCTTCATCGATGATCTTATCTCGTACATCCGAAGGGAAAGTATTGATACGCGCAAAGAGCGCCTTGAAGTTGCCAGCGCGTGCATAGTATTTCAAAAGTTCTCGGCCAGATGGTGTCGATGGCGCTTTTTGTGGATGATCTTTGACATAAACATCCAAGAATTCTTGCGCGACTTGATTTTCCCCCAAACTAATGAGCCATTCGATGTAGTCGTGATCGGCTTGCGCACTAAACGGTGAATCGACTTCTCCTGGCCACGATTTGCGGTCGGTTGAATCACTGGGTGCAGGCTCTTCCGCGGGGAGTTTTCTATCGAGTTCGCGATATGAAAGTAGCGCGTAGTAACTCAATGGATCGGAGTAGATAAGCTCTTCGAATTCTTTTTTGGCGTCATCTCTACGTCCGAGCGCAATCATTGATTTCGCAGCCCAAAACCGATTTCGCGACCGGGCAGTTGCGCTCCCCAGTTCTGTGTTCATCTTTAGGAGGGCATCAACAGCGTCGGAGTGCCGGTCAATCTTGCGAAGATTCCACGCTTTATACCAACCGATCTTCTCGGAGAGTTCCTTGGTTGAATTATTTTCTGGGATTTTCTCAAGGATGGCCACCGCTTCACTGAAGCGACCGTTTTCTTCTTCCATTCGCGCGCGAATCCACAAAATCTCATCAACGGATTTTTTGCCCGTCGATTCTTTCTCGAGGCGATCCAGAACAATTTTGGCTTCTGCTTGAGATGCTTCAGTCCAGATTGCTCGAGCAAGCATCAAAGTCGCATCGAAGTATCGATCAAACCAGCCAGATTGCCGAATTAGTTTTTTTGCGAAGGCTGCCATTTCGCGATTCGCTTGAATGTACTCGTCGACCATTCGTTCGTTTTTGTAAGCGACACGAATGCCATCGTGCGCCCGCATTTTATCGAGGTCGTTAATAGTCGAAGCTTTAATGGCTTTCTTGTAAAGGGCCCGTGCTTCACTAAACTTGCGCGCTTGTCTAAGGTCGTTCGCGACTAGCAAGTACTGTTCAGGCTTCGGATTCTCAATAAAACGTGGAGCGACTTTTTCGAGTCGAGCTTGTAACTTCAAAGCTTCTGAATCTTTATTAAGTTGTCGCGCTAATGCGATCGCTTTTTGCAGAAATGTGATTTTTTGCGTTTGTAGCTCAGCGAAATTTGCCATCTCGCCATTTAATCTCATCTCGAGCAATTTTTTTCCGGTTCTGGTTGCGCGAGACAAAACCGTTGTGCGCGCAAGTTCCTGCAACCACGGCTCTGAAGTCTCAGAAAGAACTTGCTCGAGAGCCGGCAATTCCTTTTCGTTTAGGGAACAAATTTCGATTGCGTGCAAAAGTGCAAGCTTGTGCAGTGGAAAGGCGGCAACGTTCATGATTTTTTTAAAATTAGCACAGGATTTTTCGGGGTCTGTCTCAGCCCAAATTTTTCCTTGTTGGTAGGTCGACCACCACTCCATCTCTTCGGATGGATTTGAGCGATACATTTCTCGAATTCGATATTCTACGCTTTGAGGGTCTTTATCTTGCGCCCACGCTTCAATGGGAGCGGGGAGTTGCGTTGGTTTAATGCGATTTTTATCAGGCGCAGAACAGCTAACCGCGAACGTTACAAATAAAAAAGTCGTCAGAGCTGCTCTATACATGCGCCAATCATAGTACTATAGTTCGACTTATGTCAGTTACATCTTCCAGCCGAAAAATTATTCACGTTGATATGGACTGTTTCTACGCAGCCGTTGAAGTTCGTGATCGCCCAGAGCTGAAGGGCAAGCCGGTTGCCGTAGGCGGATCTCCGCAAGGTCGCGGCGTTGTAGCTACCGCTAATTATGAGGCAAGAAAATTCGGCGTGCGCTCGGCTATGGCATCAGCAAATGCTGTGCGCCTTTGTCCACAATTGGTTCTGATTTTTCCCGAATTTTCAAAGTACAAAGCGGAGAGCAAAAAAGTTCGCGCCATTCTTGAACGCTTCTCCGACAAGATCGAACCCCTTTCGCTCGACGAAGCTTATCTCGATGTTACCGACTCAAAACAGATGGACGGCAGTGCGACACGAATTGCTCAAGAAATCCGACGGCTGATTTTTGAGGAGACAAAACTCACGGCTTCGGCAGGTGTCGCGCCCAACAAATTCCTCGCCAAAGTTGCCAGCGAATGGAACAAGCCAGATGGGCAAAAAGTGATTCGCCCGGAAGAAATACCAGCGATTATGCCTGCGTTAAAAGTCGAAAAAATCTTCGGTGTGGGGAAAGTAACTGCCGGGCGAATGCATAAGCAGGGAATTTTCACCTGCGGCGATTTGCAAAGGCTCACGATTCCTGAATTGGTGCAGCGATTCGGAAGTTGGGGACACAAACTGCACGAATACGCGCGAGGCATTGATAATCGGTCGGTGGACTCAAGCTCGGAGCGAAAATCCTTAAGCGTTGAAGAAACCTATCATGAAGATCTGCCTGATTTAGACATGTGCCTACGGGAGTTACCAGCGTTGTACGAGGAATGGCTTAGGCGGATGAACCGTTCAGAGCTTGCCGATCGCATTCGCGGCTGCTTCGTGAAGTTGAAATTTCATGATTTTCACCAGACAACTCATGAGGCCGCCTCGCCAACGTTTCCGCAGGTTCCGGATTTTGCAAAACTACTTGAGGCTGCGTATGATCGCAGAAAATCGCCCGTGCGACTTATTGGTCTCGGCGCTCGCTTTGCAACGTCAGATGAAACTTTACCTTCAGACTCGCAACTCAGATTTGAACTTGGTTAACGTTAAGCGTGTTTTCGCGTTTGGCGCGCAAGCCAGATACAGAAGATACTTGCAGCCATCGTGAGATAAGCAACTTTGTCGTAATTTACCAAGTGTCCCAGTTCATCGCGGGTAACGATGATTCCAGCGACGATAGCCGCAATTCCAGAAAACAATTGTTGTAGCGATGAATTCAGACTTAAGAAACCGCCACGGTGTTTTGGTTCTACTGCACTAGTAACAATCGCCATTGCGGGCACCATTCGTCCACCCCCAACAATAAAAAATGCGGTCGTCACTATAAGTGCGAGATGAATGGGCGTCGGTCCCAAGTGAGTCAGAATCCATATCGGGATGAGCGCCAAACTTGCAGCAACAGTGAAGACTGGGATCGCTCCTTTTTTATCGACCATTTTACCAATGAAAGGCGATGTAAAAATCGTACAGAAGCCGCCGAACAAATAGATGTAAGCGAGTTGAGGATTGGTGAAGCCGACATTACTTACCATGTAAGCGCTCAAGAGCGGAATTATGGTGAAATGCCCGAGCATAAGAATTGGAATGAGG
>JANOUF010000193.1:0-5705 GCA_031416685.1 Bdellovibrionales bacterium | reverse complement strand
GGACCGTTACTAATCAACACACCTTCTGGAAACAAGTGCGCTTCGCCGTGGCCAGTGAGCGGGCTTTGAATTGAACGAAACCCTTTGAGTGATTGAATATTGAGATCAGCAAAACCGTAATTTGCTTTGAGTGCGTAGATTCCATTTTCACAGTGGCCAGCGTCGTTCACGAAATGAAACGCCTCATGCCACTGCACACCTTTTTTCGAAGCTTGATGAAACATCAAGCCATGTGCTGCCGACATTAATTCAGCAAACGCAGCGGGACCGCCGTAGTGGCTGGCCGCTCCGCCGTGAAGTGCGTTCATGTCCATCAAAGCCACCATTGCGCGAGTCGCGTTTGGATCAGCAACTTGAAGCGATTCGCCGCTCTCCAACTGTACCTTGGCAGCATATCGCGGTGGATTTTTTGGAGTTGGAGCCAGTCTTGAACGGATCGTTAATGGATTCGCCATGGTGTCCTCGAAAGTAGAATTTTGAGATGCCCGGAAATTGCCCGACCGAGCCAAATGCGTCAACCGAAATGCCGCTCGTGGAGCTGTTTTCCCTTGAGAAAGCCCCCAGTTCGAGCCTAGGATTGCGCCCATGTCTTTAACCCGAGCAGAACTTCAAAAAATTCCAAAAGTTGAACTACACCGACACCTCGAATTGTCGTTTCGCCTCCCGACTTTGTTGGAGCTCGCAAAAGAGATGGGAATTAAAATTCCTGAAAGCGAAAAGGCCATTCGCGAACAGTTTTTAGTGACAGAACCAATGAAGGATTTGGGCTCGGTCTTGGGCAAATTTTTGATGCCGCAAAAAGTTTTAAGTTCGGCCGAAATTTTGAGTCGCCTGACTCGTGAGTGCATTGAAGATTGCGCGCGGGAAGGGACGAAGATAGTTGAACTTCGTTACTCGCCGACTTTCATTCAAATGGGCCATGAAGACATGAGTTGGGATCAAATTCATGCGGCAATTGTTCGAGGAATTGAACAAGCTAAACCATTGGGCCTTGCCGTCGGATTATTAATTACTGTGCAGCGTACGCTTCCAGTTCCAACGGCGGAACGCGTGATTGATTTCGCAATTGCAAACAAAGGTGCGATTGTTGGCGTAGATCTCGCTGACAACGAAATTGGTTTTGAGCCTTCTCCGTTTGCTTCTGTTTTTCAGCGTGCGCGCAAAGCCGGCTTAGGTGTTACGATTCACGCCGGCGAATCCATTTATCCCGAAATGGTCTCGGCTGTTTTGGATTCAATTGAAAAACTGGGCGCAACTCGCATAGGTCACGGCTTACAAATCCACACTGATGAAAAGGCCATGCGCTTACTCGCTGATCGAAAAATTCCTCTCGAACTTTGTCCGACGAGCAACTGGCTTACGAATGCTGTGACGTCAGTTGCCACGCATCCTTTTCGAAAATTGATGGAAGCGGGAGTGCCGGTTACGATTAATTCCGATGACCCAGGTGTGTTCGGGATTGATCTTGTGAATGAGTATGAAGTTCTCGCGCGTAATCATCGAATGACTGTTGCTGAGTTTGATAAGTGTAACGATACCGCAGCGAGTGCGAGTTTCATTCCGCTAACAGAGAAACAACGAGTCTGGCCACGGGAGATTAAGCAGTGAAAACTTTGATGGTTTCAATATTTTTTTTTGCAAACGTTGCTTCAGCTAAATGCGTAGAGCCGCGCTGCTACGTCGTTAAAGGTAAAGTCACGAGCTGTAAATCAGTTAAGTACGAGTCTGAGAGAGTAGACGGCAAGTTGTTTGAAGGCGTCGAGATTGCGCTGAGCAAGCCGTCAGTCAAAAACGTGGCCTGTAGCAAAGATGAGACTGCTGGAAAGCGCTTGGCTGTGATCCCAAAAACAATTGTCGCTACGATTACGGAAGAAGAATGTAAGAAGCTTGTCGGTAAAGACGTTGAGAGGTTTGTCTACCCGCCTTGTTGCGACACGCTTCCGCCGCAAGGAGTTTGCCTGTCTCCGCACCCAATAGTCGAGGACCTACCTTCACATCTTCAACCGAAGAAGTCTGTCCATACGAACAAACAGGAATGCAAATCTAATTTTTGGACACCGGTAGGTGACATCGTAAAGGGCGCCTTTGCGTACGACACCTTTCTAAAAAATCTAAGCTCAAGTAAGGATTCTATTGTCACAATTAACGATCGAATTAAAAAAGATGGAATCTTAATTCAGCTCGGACGCTCAGGATCTACTTCTGTACAGAACCGATTCGATAGCGAAGAGGGACCAGTGGGCCAAGTAACAGGATTATTTTTAAAAACAATGAGAGCGCCTGACAAGTCGGACCTCTCACTTGATGAGGTTCATGAGGTTGAGACGCCTACCGCAGAAAAATCGATCCGGTCATGGCAAATTCCATTTAATTCGAATGGACCAGAGGGGATCGAGGGCAACGAACTTTTCATTGGAGAAGTCTTATCTTCAGTTTGTTCGGATCTCAGTTATGGAGTTGATCTTGCAATTCAGCCTGACGGCAAGATGCGCGCGGTTAAAAGCACACCCAACGACATTTATAAGACAATCGAAAGCGAAGATTGCAAGGCTGCGAAAAAAGTTTTCCCGGGGTCTGATTACCCTGTTTGCGGAGAATTTACGGATAGAAAAACAAAGAAGAAGCGCATTCTCGTTTGGCAAATCCCAATGACTTAATCCGCTAGTATGGCGGAAAAAAATCTAACAATTCAGCGGCGCCGCGGAATTGTTAAGGCAGAACGCTCTTCGCAGCTAATTAAATCAACTTACCGTTTCGGATTTCGCGAACGTGATTCGCAAGAGCATCAAGGTCTTCGCGATCGTGTGTGATAAGCAAAGTTGGGATTCCGGCAGAAGTAATTGCGGACTTCACCAAAGCCCGAGCTTCTTTTCGTAAATCTGAATCAAGCGCAGCAAACGGTTCATCTAACAACAAGATCCTAGGCTTACCAATAAGCGCACGAGCAAGAGCAACACGCTGGCGCTCACCACCCGATAGCAGTGAAGCTCTTCGATCAAAGCAAGACTCAAGCTGTAAGCTCGCAGCAAGTTCCTTCATTCGCGCTTTAAATTCCTCGACTGGAATCTTGCGCGACTGCGCAGCAAATAAAATATTTTCAGCTGCCGTCATGTGAGGAAACAGTTCGTAATTCTGAAATACAACGCCGAGCCTTCGCTCTGGCGTTGGCAGTGATGCAAGGTCAGCGCCCTGATATTCCCATTTCATTTCAGGAACTTCCTCGAGACCAAGCAAGCAACGAAAAACAGAAGTTTTGCCTGCGCCCGAAGGGCCCCATAGAGCAGTAACTCCGCTATCAGAAATCTCCCAAAGGGGAATTTCTAATTTGAAATCGCCATTCGAATCGCCACTCGAAATGCTATAGTCACGAACGAGATCGCGTACTGTAGACACGGCCAGCTCCCCAGAAAATTAAGAACGTTAAACTTCCACCCAAAATTAAAATCCACGCAAGAGCAGTCGCACTTGCTAGTCGATAGCTGCTCGCCAATGCATGAGTCAGCATCGCAAGCGTCAGAGTATTCTCACCGATTACAGCGGACAATGCAAAATCTCCCCATGCCCAGAATGCTGCGAGTCCCGCGAGGAACATACATTGTTCCCATGTTTGAGGAACAAGAATACTCCACATAGTTTTCCACGTGCTTGCACCTAAGGTGCGCGCAACGGATGCTTGCGTCGTGAGCGACGATATCGTCGCGTCCCAATACAATCGGTAGAAAGCGGGAACTGTTATGAGAGTAAGACCAATCGCGATTTTTACTAGGCTCGCGACTCCACCTGTGCGCCATAAAAGCAAAATCGAAAAGCCAACCAATACCGAGCTTGGCGCGACATAACCCAGAAGCAGTCGGCGAAGCGTGCCTTGTGGGCGAACGTACAAAAGAATCAAAAGCAAAAATGCAGTCAGCAAACCTGTAACGAACGAAACGATAAATGATCCGAGCACAAGCCGGCTCCAGTCACCTGCAAAGCCAGAAATACTTTTCATTTCTGTATATGCTTGCGGCAACCGCATCATCAATCCAAACACAACAATCATGGACGGAAAAAAGATCGCATGAAGTCCCGGAGCCCATCCCACTAGCGGAAGCGAAGAGACATTCCGCATTTGCTCTTCATTGTGACTTCGCAAAAACCAAGCGAGTATCAGAACCACCATCGTTTGCAAGCCCGCAAGACCGAGCGCTTGCGACCAATCAAGCGAGAGTCTAATTCGTTCGTAAATTAAAACTTCCATCGTGGTGGCGCGACTTCCGCCCAAAACCAACGGAACGGCGAAACTTGCCATGCAAAGTGTAAAAACAAAAAGACCAATGCGTAGAAGATCGTTTCGCAAAAGTGGAATCACCACTTTCGATAGGAAACGAGTTCTTGAAGCACCTTCGACATGGGCAAGCTCTGCCATCGATCCCAATTTTGATGAAATCAAACCCGCAACGACTGTGGCGACGAGACCGGCGTTCAGTATAACGTGCACAAAAACAATCGCGCCCAACCCCCGACCCGCTTGCCAAACATTCATTGAAGCTAAAATCACCATGAGCGTCGGAACCACATTTGGAACTAAAACAAACAATCGAGCGAATTTTTGCGCCTTCCCATCTGTCAGAGAAAGAAGCCCAAGCGCCCCGACGACTCCAAGCACCAACGATAAAATTGCACTTACACCGGCCTGCAAAACAGTAAATGCCAATACCGGCAAATAGATTGAGGGAGATGGAACCGACCATGCCTTTGCGTAACAGACCAAAATAATAAACGGAGTGAGGAGTAAGAGAAGCACGGACCAGCCGAGTGCTTTCATAAACCCACCTTCTTCCAACGCTCCAAGAGCTCATCGCGATTTTCTAGATGTTGGGCCGCCGATTTTAGTTCAATCGTTTTTACTTCGGGAAGTTCTGCAAACGCAGTACCGGATCGAACTTTATCATCTATAGGCAGCATGAAGTTCTTTTCCATAATCAGTCGCTGAATTTCGGGCTGAAGCAAAAAGCTGACAAACTCTTTTGCGAACTCACAATGTTGGCATTTGTCTGGTACGCCGACAAACTCAGTCTGCACCGGGTGACCGCTCGGAAAGACCGCGGCTGCATAATCCGAATTTTTTTCGATGAGCAAATGATAAAGCGGAGAAGTCAAATATGAGAGCGCAAGCTTTGCTTTTTTATCCTGAAACACTCCGTACGCCGTCGACCATGACGAGCCCACTGTATGAATGGAAGGTTTCAATTTTTCGAGGTACCGAAAGGATTGATCGAACCCTTTTTCCTCAATAACCCACAATAGGAATTGCAATCCTGGCGAACTGGAGCGCGGATCTTGAATTGCAATTGAGTTCAGAAATCGCGGTGAGAGTAAATCATCAAGTGATGATGGCGGCTCAATCTCACCTTTGCGATAAACAAACGCGAGAGGACTCTGATCAAAAGGAATGAACGCGCTTTCAGTTCCGCTCAATTTTAAAACTTTCCAAGTCGATGACCGAAGCGCTTCGGGCAATAGAAACTGATCAAGCCCGAGCACGACATCACTCGGAAAAAGCTCGAGCTTTTTCAAAAGCAGGCCTGCATCCCCGCCATCGTTAAACACAACACGTACGCCGGTTTTTTCCTCGAAGAGACGAGCGATTTCAGGTCCTGGGCCCCAAGAATTTATAAAAGATGAGTACGCTAGGACCTCAACGACACGCTCAGAGCCTGGTG
>JANOUF010000192.1:0-1673 GCA_031416685.1 Bdellovibrionales bacterium | reverse complement strand
CACGGCACGTTTGTTCTTACTCGCAAGTACGATTTTTTGTTTAATGGTTTCGGAGCAAAGCTTCGCCGGCGATCTATCACTTCATCCAACAGTCATGAAAGAATTGAACGTCCTGCTTCGGACATCGGACGAACTTCACGTGGGTCTTTTTCGCCGAGACGAAGAGTTCATCGAAATTGCGATCCGGGATTTAGGCGTGCAGATTGACCGTGTTTGGTCGGCAAGCTCAATTGCGAAAAGCCACGAGCGATATCACCTTCTAAAAATTTTAGATTCAGCTCGTGAACAACTCGATCTTGCGCAGTCGTCGTACGGAGAAGAACGCAAAGAGCATTTCAAGTTCGTCTATCGCCAGTTGGTAAACATCGTGCGGATATATCGGGTCTCCGCAAGCTATTCGATTTTCTTTTGCGACAAAGTGAAGGCTTCTTGGGTGCAGAAAGGTATTCTGCCGAAAAATCCATTTGCTCCTTCATCACGTTGTGGGGTCAGAGTTCCAAACAACTCGCGCTAGTTAAGTCATCGGGAGAGGCGGCGAGGCCGCCGGGCATCTTATGGAACAGCTTCTCGCTTCGTTACCAGCACGCGTGATTGCAATTGGCGCTATAATCATCGGCCTCATCTTAATTCTCATCAACGATCCGCCGAGAACGATTTGTGATACCCAGCTGGAAGTCTTCAAAGAAGCGCAACAGCGCTTTCTATTTAAATCTGAAACTAACGGCATAAGCCGCACTCCTGACATCGAGAAGCAATTGGAAACTTGTCGTGGCTCGGCAGGCCCAGGCGGTTGCTTTGAGCTTTTCGAAAAGCTTAAGCGCTTGCTCGCGGATCTCGAAAACGTGCCGAAGCAATGTTCTAAGGCCGCAAGCGGATTCGCAGAAGTTAGACGCGCAATCTATGAAAGTGCCCGGGTGATGACGTTAATGGCTTGGGGCGATCGAGCGCCAGTCGCGTACACCCAACGATATGGCTGGTTTGATTCATCCGACATTGCGCTTTTTTGTAGGATCAAGCACCAGGCAGTAATTCTTTATGGAAAAGAGCAGTGGGAACAATTCAGAGGTGCGGTTGCGCGAGAGCTTCCGCAGGCGAACACGCTTAATCCTGAGCAAATTTGGCAGCGCTCGATTTTTTCGACGAGCTGTCAGGGATTTAAATAAATGCCGTCCATGGCAGGCAATGCGAATCGTTAGACAGAGGTTAGACAGAGGTTAGATAGATCGTCGACCATGACGGTTTCGAAGATGTGAAGCCGTTGCAGCGGCCAGTAATTTTAAAATCCGGATCGAATCGATGCTTGAGATAAATTAAATTGTCGTTTGAATTGAAATCGTGGATTTGCCAATCTTTGGGATCTAGCCCGAAGTTTTTAAGTTGTTGAAGCAGCTTTCCAAATTTGAGCAAACTATTGTAGCGAATCATTTAGCCTCCAATGACTGATGTTCTTGGCTCGTGTCTTGAGCAATGGAGATGCCTGAGTCCGGTCGGCGAATTTTCCGGAAGTGTGTCCGGTCATGTCCGGAATCAAGTCCGGCGCTGTCCGGCTGCACTTGCTTTGAGCTTAGGTGAGAGGCACTATTGGTACATGCAAAAGAATCTGTTGTGGTTATTGATCGCTGAGCTAGTTGTGGTTCTTGCTGTCGGCATGATTTTCCGAAACATCGATAATC
>JANOUF010000191.1:0-5358 GCA_031416685.1 Bdellovibrionales bacterium | reverse complement strand
AAGTCGTTGGGACATGAACGAGCCGAACTCCGCGCTTAAGCACACTCGCAACAAAGCCGCCGAAGTCGCCAACCGAACCACCGCCAGCAACGATGATCGTAAGGTCGCGAGCACTTAAGTCTTTTGTACGCTTCAAAATATTTTTTGCGTGCTGTGGAAAACAGTCTAGATCTTTTAATCTCTCACCAGCGGTGACAGCGTAGTTGGCGGCGAAGCCCTTCGCCCATTTCGAAAACCCAGGAACATAGCGCGGAAGTTTCCTATCGAAAATGAGAAGAGTCTCAGTGCCAAATTTCGACGGCTTTGGAAAAGCAGAAACAAAATGAAGTTTGGTTTTTTGAGCCGTGTGCTTGGCCGTCTTTTTTTTGGTCTGTTTATTGAACATCGGCTCACAATATAACTGCGCGAGGGCCGAGAGACTAGCTTCTGCCCTCGCATTTCCGAGTCAACGCGATGCTTCTACTCTCGGTCTTTAGTTTTTTCTGCGACTGGTTCTTGATTCCGGGCTTCTCGGACATCCTGTTTGGCACTTTTGAACGCTTTTTTCATCTCCATCCACGCATTCTCAAGTCCACCCTTCATTCTTTTCCAGGCTGCACCACTCGCGTCTTCGATCCTATCGAGCTGCTTTTTCATATCGTCACGGCGTGTTTCGAGCGCGCCGATTTTCCTCATGAGGTCGTCGCGAGTTTTTCCGCTCGCTTCTTTCGCGTCGTCTTTTAGGTCGTCGATATTCTCTTCGATGTTATCGATGCGTTTGCCCATTTTCTTTGTGAACTTTTCTTTGTCTTCATCGATCATTGCCGCGCGACTTTGCTTTGCCTCCGCTGGCGCATTTGTATTTCTTGCTTCTGCGCCAGTCGTGTTTGGAACTGTGTTTTCGGCTGCGAGGCTCAATTGCGTGAATATTTGTAATGCTGCGATCAGTAGAATTGTCTTCATTTCGCTCTCCCTTGGTTTTCGATAAACAACGGGACAAAGCTATCACGAGGGAAATTGAGGAAGAAGGAACTCGTGTCAGTCGTGATTTTCTGGGACAGAGACGCGCGGGTCGTGAGGCAAAGTTCCCCGCGCAAGTGTGTGATTGATTTACTGTTGAATCGGTTCAGAGCTGAAGCCGCTGAACTCGCGGCCGAGCAAAGGGATTGCTTGGCCAGCTGTAGTCCAGACATCCGAGAGCATAATAACTTCGATGTGCTGCTTGAGTTCAGAGTCGGCATTTATGAAATCAATCGCTTGAGTTTCTTTGAAGCGCCAGCTTGGGTGCAACTTCACGGTGAGGGAATTGATTGATTCAAGTAACTCAGTGCTATCGATAAGTTCTTTATATTTCGGCGTAGCAAAAATATCAGCGAGGAGCTTTGCGTGATTCACATCGAGAGCTTTTATGATCAAAGACTCAAGACCGACGCCGTGGCATGCGCCCTCTTCTCGGCGCGGATTTGCGTAAACTGTAATGTCCGTTAGCTCGTGATTTGTGTAAAGACAGAGCGGCGTCTCAGCGTCTTTGAAGTTCGCGATGATGATGTGGCCTGCTCCTGAGCAATGAATGTGAACGTCGTACTTTGTTTTTGGAAGCGATGTAAGACCGAGCTCTTTGAGTTTAGATTTGATTGCGGGTTCTAACTCGAACCGCAAACGAGTTTGATTCAGTACAAAAGAAGTTTGGTCGTTGAAGGATGCAATATTCCAACTTTCATCGTCCATCTGCTTTGCCCAACATGCTCCTTGATCGATAACGTCGACGGGAAGTTGTTGTGCATGAGCTTGGAATGAGAAAAGTGTCGCGAGAAGAATGGAAATCATTTTTCCTCCAAACGTAAATCTTTGAGAAGCGGGAGCTGCCAATCGATTGGCTCGACTCCATGAAGCTTTAAATATTTATTTGCTTGCGAAAACGGTCGGCTGCCGAAGAAGCCGCGCGAACTTGATAATGGCGATGGATGAACGCCTTGAAGCACAAGATGTTTTTTCCGATCAACGAAGGCGGCTTTCTTAATAGCGTAAGCGCCCCAAAGAATGAACACGAGGTTTTCTCTTTTTTCGTTGAGAGCGCGAACGGCTTTGTCAGTAAGGTTTTCCCAACCTTTTTTCTGATGTGAGCCGGGGCTTCCTTCCTCAACACTTAGAACGGCATTGAGCAAGAGCACACCTTGATCCGCCCACGGAACTAAGTAGCCGTGATCCGGTGGTGTGACATCGAGATCGGTTTTCAATTCCTTAAAAATATTTTTTAAGGATGGTGGTGGTCGAACACCGGGACGAACCGAAAACGAAAGCCCGTGTGCTTGACCTGGCCCATGATAAGGATCTTGACCTAGGATAACGACTTTTACTTTTTCGAATGGAGTATGCGCGAACGCATTGAAATACTCAGACGCTTTCGGGTAAATCGTTGTGCCAGCTTTGATTTCGTTTTGCAGAAATGTTTTGAGGTCGCGCATGTACGGCTGCTGAAAATCCTCACTAAGAACGCGCTTCCAACTCGGCTCCAACTTCACGTCCGGCCGACTCTCTACCCGCGCCCCTTCTGTCTCCGCCCCCACCCACTCCATGCGCCAATTCGTACCACAAAAGGTGCCAGGCTCCAAAATCGGAAGCTACGCATCATTAGCAGCCAGACTTAGGAAGAAGCAGCGCGCCCTGATTTGAGTAATTCCGATCACATTCGCCTCACCCTCTTTAAAAAGCACCATGCCGGCGCGAAAATATAAGTAGCGATCAAGCTCTCTTTTACAAAAAAGAGTAACCCATGGAGGGCTCGTTAAATGCAACCGACAGCAATGCATAACGAAAATCAAAATCAGAGCACAGGTGAGGACCGTGAGCTTAAGGCTTACATTTACCAACAGCTCGCGGAATTGCAGCCGTACCTGATTGAAGACTCACAAATGGCTGTCAGCGTTCATCAAGTTGCAGCTATTGATGAGATTGATACGTCGACTCTCGAAGAAGAGGAGCGCACTTCACTCGAAGAGCTTCTCGATGACGAAGAGCACGAGGAAAAATCTCAACCCGAGGTCGGCGACTACGTCGTTAAACTCACGACCACTCTAGAAGGTGGACGTTTGGTTTCTCAGGGCCATGGAGCCGATGTGTTCGTAGCGTTCGGCGTAGCAAAAGGCGCGATGGTTTCGCAGCTTTCGCAATTGCAAAATGCTCTTATGGATTCAACCGAACGTGATTCTGAAATCCAAAATTATTTAAACGGCTCGAAGACCGTTCATTAAAAAACTTCGTTGCCTAACTTGTAGAGCAAAACTTGGAACTTCGGATCGATAGGTCCGATGGTCGCATCAAGATATTTATGTTTACGTGGGCTCTTTGGCTCAGAAAAACCGTGGCCTAATCCAGGCACGATAAGCACGACGCAATTTTTCTTGCGCTCCTCTTTACAGTGAAGTGCGAGTTGTTTTGATTGGATTGGGCTAGTCTGTATGTCCAACTTTCCCGTGAACACAAAAAGGTCTTGCTTCAACTTCGCTGTTTTTTCAAAGATAGATCCGCGACGCAAAATTTGTTGATAAAGCGGAGCATTGAGCCAGCGGCTGAACTGCATGCGAATTTCTGGAGAATTGCGAAGTGCCGCTTGCATGCTCGCAATGCTGACTTGCGTTTGGCCGGTTGCGAATTTCCATTTTAGTTCAGGCCATTTTTCAGCTTCGGCTTTTGTAACGACGTTGTTGTGGTCAGAATCTATGTCGGGAGCCACGAACATTTCAAACGGTCGGCGGAAGAACTGCCATTCAAGCAGCGTGTAAGGATCAACGCCTGTGTAGCTTAGTAAAATTAAACCTTTTACGCGCGCATCGATTGCTGCGTAATCAACGGCGACTTGTGTTCCTTCGGAATGACCCAAAAGATAAATACGATTTGCATCTACGCCAGGTATTGCTAACGCCGCTTCAACAGCATCACTTACGTTTGCGAGAATGTCGGTCCACGTCGCTTCAACATACATTCGCTCGTTGTAAAATTTGGGGCCGTTTAAAGAGAAGAACTCAACACCCGGTTTGCCGAGCTGAATTGTAATTGCGCCAGCGCGATTGAGCGGCTCTGCAAGTTCGTTGAACAGCGAGTGAACTTTTCCGTCAAGAGTGTGCTGAGCCAAAGCGATAGACTCAGGACCGTTTGGACCCGAGCCTGGAATCATGATCACAACTGGGCGTTTGCCACCGCCGCTCGGCAGACGAACGATTGCTCGCGAACGAAATTTTCCAAGCTTAATATCTTCACGATCGATCTTGGGAAGAGCTTCTGATGTCAGCGATGAAAGAAAAATTGCGAGTGCGGCGAATAGCTTAAACAAGTAGGCCTCCAGGGCGAAGGCGGTAAATTAGTTCAGAATGGGTTGCAACGCTAGGCCCTTGAAAAAACTCTATTTTATGGGACCCATTTTGGGTCAGATTCTGTAAGCGAAAGAGCCTTCGAGCCCGAGTTCAAACACCAGCGCTGATGTATTGCTTCTGTAGTAAACGCATGTAGTGGCTATCGGGCTGCCGAGTCAGTTCGTCGTGGGTGCCCGTCTCAAGAACCTTACCTTTTTCCATAACCAGGATCGTGTTCGCAAAACGAATGGTCGCAAGCCGATGAGCAATCACGAGGGTCGTGCGCCCCTCCATTAAGCGATTGAGTGCCTCTTGAACAAGGGTTTCGCTTTCAGTATCGAGCGCACTCGTTGCCTCGTCGAGAATTAGAATTCGCGGATCCTTTAAGACTGCTCGAGCAATTGCCACCCGTTGTTTTTGACCGCCTGAAAGTTGAATCCCGCGTTCGCCCACCCGTGTTTTGTAGCCTTGTGGGAAACCAGAAATGAAATTGTGCGCGTTTGCAACTTTCGCCGCTTGCAAAATTTCATGCTCAGTAGCGTCGGGTCTTCCGTAGCGAATATTTTCTTCGATCGAAGCTGAAATAAGAATTGGTTCTTGTGAGACGATTCCGATCTGGCCGCGAAGCCAATCTGGCTCGAGTTCGGTGAGGTCAACGCCGTCAAATTTAATGCGACCCTTTGTTGGATCGTAGAGCCGAATCAAAAGCGAGGCGATTGTGGTTTTACCACTCCCCGATTGACCGACTAACGCTACGGATTTTCCGGGCGTTAGCTCAAATGAAATTCCCGAGAGAACTTCAACATCCGTGCGTGCTGGATAATGAAAGTAAACATCTTGAAATTGAATGGAGCCGATAACATTCGAAAGCCGTTTGCCGATGGCATTTTGCATTTGCGGAGTACGATGAAGCACATCAAACACCCGCCTTGCGGCACCCAGCGCATTGTTAAAATCGGTCCAAAGACTTCCGATCATTCCGACAGAGATCGCAACCAAGAAGAGATACATGACAAATTGTGTGAGTGCG
>JANOUF010000190.1:0-10689 GCA_031416685.1 Bdellovibrionales bacterium | reverse complement strand
AATCGTCACCGACTTGTTGAGAAACTCTCTTGGCTTCAATGGCCTGATCATGACAGATGACATTGAGATGGCTGGCGCATTTGCCGTTCGAGATCCAAGCGAGCGAGCGCTTCGTTCAATTGAGGCCGGCGTCGATCTTGTCATGATCGCCTGGAATAAGAAAATTCAGGCTGGCGCGATTCGCGCAATTACCAACGCGGTCAAAACTGGCCGGGTTTCTGAAGAGCGCATCAACACAAGTGTCCGTCGTATACTCCTCGCAAAGCGCAAATACGCAGATCGCGCGAAAGTGGCTCGCGCCACGACTGAGCAAGTTCGCGCCGTCTTAAAAAACAAAGATCTGCAGGCGCTGGCCACCGAAACGCTTCGCAAGCGCTTTGAGCAAGTCGCATCAATACCGGCGACACCAACGCCCAAAGCACAGTCGCGCGCGCCAGCAAGCAAAACAAAAATAGCCGACGGCGCAATTTTCGTGTTCGCAACTCAAGCGCGGTTCTTCAACACATTTAGAGCAGCAGCGAAGAACCGAAGTGTGAGATTCTACCAACTCGGCAAGAGAGAGAACTTCAACGTTAATCGTGTCCTCCGCTCAAATCTCGATGCAACCGCGGTCATTCACGTAACCGGTGCTCAGTCCGCGCGATTTGCAAATCGACTCTCACGTGATCTCGCTTCTCGGGTTGTCATCGTGAATAGTGAAACTCGCGGATTGATTACGAACCCACTTAAATTCAAAAACGTTGTCGACGTCCACTTCCGTCATCCCGACCTAGGACAATTGACGGCTGAGTACTTGTTCAATGCTCCTCGAAGAGTACCCGCGCCAGTACCTGTGATCCGAGAAACTGCTGCGGTTATTGAAACGACAAGTGGAGCAACCGCTCCGACAGAAAACTAAGCACTAAGATTTAAGATGTTCGCTCAAGAAAAGTGTGACGTTCCCAACCACTGGCATCGGTGCATGAATTTCCGTGAGCACACCATCGGCCTGACTCCACTTGGCAGTGCCGCTTCTTGTGCCCGCAAGCCTGCCGAAGTTTCCACTTACCGTGACCTCATAATGAACAAGATCACCGATCGTGGACGAAGGCTTAAATTCTAAATCAATAATTTTAGTTGAAGCGCGCAGCTTCAAAGAACATGGGCCGCCGTTTTTTAGCTGTGATCGCAATAGAATTGGTAACAACAAAACGTCGGGCACTTCAATAGAACCGACAGCTACGTCGCTCGAATACGTACGTCGCTCTTCACCTTTGATGGGAATTTTAACGAAGCCGGAAGTCAGAAGCTTTGCTTTAGACTCGGAGAGTTTTTCGAATTCAAAAACAAGCTGTGCTTTAAGCAAAAGCGCCTTGGGTCTGTACACAAGACGCTCGTTCTTGCTCCAAAGCTGTGGCTCGTAAACTAGAGTCATGATTAATGAGTCGTGTCTTTACCCGCGAGAGATTCACGAACATCGGCGCGAGTAAGTTTGTTTTGATATTTTTCGATATCTGCCTCTGTGAGGTCGCCTGCCAACAAACGTTCTTGCGCAGCTTTACGTGCTTCCGCTACGCGCTTTAAGTCGATTTCCTCTGGGCGCTCAGCTGTTTCGGCCAAGATGTTTACACCCTCAGGACTAACTTGCGCATAACCCCAGCTGATCGCAACTCGATGAAGAGTTGTTTCGCCTTTTAAGCGGTATCGCAATATGCCCGTTGAAAGTGTCGTCATCAAAGGCGCGTGGCCAGGAAGAATATTGAGTTCGCCCCGGAATGCAGGAACAAAGACCTCTTCGATCTCGACACCTGCGACTATTTTCTTTTCGGGCGTAACCAACGTCAGCTGAAACATTAGAGCCTCTTAGCTTTTTCCAGAGCGTCTTCGATCGTACCGATGAGGTAGAACGCTTGCTCAGGAATGCCATCGTGTTTGCCATCGATAATTTCGCGGAAACCACGGACAGTGTCTTTAATATCGACGTAACGACCTGGCATACCGGTGAATTGTTCCGCAACGAAGAACGGCTGCGATAAGAACCGCTGAACTTTACGTGCACGCTGAACCACGAGCTTATCTTCCTCGGAAAGCTCATCCATACCAAGGATCGCGATGATGTCCTGAAGTTCGCGGAAACGCTGAAGCAATGCTTGAACGTCACGAGCCGTGTTGTAGTGCTCTTGTCCAACAACGTCTGCATCCAAGATACGAGAAGTTGAGTTCAGTGGGTGAACCGCTGGGTAGATACCCATTGCCGCGATATCACGGTCAAGGTTCGTCGTCGCATCCAAATGGGCAAAAGTTGTTGCTGGAGCTGGATCCGTGTAGTCATCGGCAGGAACGTAAACCGCTTGAACAGACGTGATCGATCCGTTTTTAGTTGAAGTGATTCGCTCTTGAAGCGCGCCCATGTCCGTTGAAAGAGTTGGTTGGTAACCAACGGCAGAAGGAATACGGCCAAGTAGTGCCGACATCTCTGCGCCCGCTTGAGTGAAGCGGAAGATGTTGTCGACGAAGAAAAGAACGTCTTGGTTTTCGACGTCACGGAAATATTCAGCAATAGTTAGCCCAGTAAGGGCAACACGCGCACGCGCTCCAGGAGGTTCGTTCATCTGACCGAACACAAGAGCGGTCTTCGCGAGAACTCCTGAGTCTTTCATCTCGTGCCACAAGTCGTTTCCTTCACGGGTACGTTCACCAACGCCCGCGAATACCGAGAAACCACCGTGCTCAGTTGCGATGTTACGAATGAGTTCCTGAATAAGAACTGTTTTGCCGACACCCGCGCCGCCGAAGAGACCGATCTTTCCACCCTTCGCGTAAGGAGCGAGAAGGTCGATGACCTTAATTCCAGTCATGAGCATTTCTGCTTTCGTCGACTGATCTTCGAACTTAGGAGCTGCACGGTGAATTTCCCAGCGATCTTTCGCGTTCACCGGGCCCGCTTCGTCAATCGGCTCACCGATAACATTGAGGATGCGGCCGAGAACTTCTTTACCAACCGGAGTCATGATCATCTTGCCAGTGTTTTGCACTGTCTGACCGCGAACGAGACCGTCTGAGGTATCCATTGCGATCGCGCGACAAACTTTATCACCCAAGTGCTGTGCAACTTCGAGTGTTAGATTCCAATCGTTGTTGTTGATCGATTTGTTAGAAATGCGAAGTGCCGTGTTGATTGCAGGCATTTCTCCACTTGCGAATTCAACGTCAACGACTGGGCCCATTACCTGTAGTACAATTCCGTTTTCCATCATCTATCCTTTCAGAGCCTCTGCGCCACTCGTGATCTCAATGAGTTCAGTGGTAATCGCAGCCTGTCTGACTTTATTGTATGTCAAAGTTAATGAGCGAATGAGTTCGCCCGCGTTCTTCGTCGCGTTTTCCATCGAAGTCATGCGCGCACCGTGTTCGGCCGCAACGCTTTCTGACATCGCTCTGTAAACCTGCACCGCAAAGTGCTTGCGAAGAAGATCATCAATGAGAATCGCTGGAGCTGGCTCGTAGATCATGTCTGGAGCAAAGCCGCCAACGCCTTTCGTGAGTGTCGATGCTTCTAGGTTCACCGGGAGTAATGTCTCAGCGACGATGTTCTGCTGAATCGCCGATTTGAATTCGTTGTAGATGAATTTAACTTCATCGTACTCACCAGAAGCATATGCAGTCATAACTTGCTCAGCAGTTGTTGCTGCTAGCGAGTAAGATACCTCACGCACTAAGTTCAAAACTGTATTCAACGGCTTTACGTGATGGCGTTTGAAATAATCCGCACCACGACGGCCGATAAAGATCACGTCGACCTTCTCAAATTTCGGCGCAGTCTCACGGTACCAACGCTCAGTATATTTGTTGATGTTGGCGTTGAATGCTCCGCAAAGACCGCGGTCACTCGTGAGAACGACCAACAAGATTCGCTTGGGTTCAGGTGTAACCGTCAACAACGGGTGATCCACCTGTTGCGTCGCTTTGATGTCCGCAATCAATGACAAAAGCGTCTGCGCGTACGGGCGCAAATTGACGATGTTGTGTTGAGCGCGACGAAGCTTCGCTGCCGACACGAGCTTCATGGCCCGAGTGATCGACTGCGTGTTCTTCGTACTTTCAATCCGATTCCGGATGTCCTTAAGACTCGGCATCGATCACCTTACGCCTTTTTCACAGTCTGCTCGAATGTTGCTTTGAACTCTGTCAACGCAGCCGCGAGAGGTTTTTCATCCTTGAGTGCCTTATCACGAGCGATATCGGCAGGAATGTTTGGATATTTGTTATGCATGAACTCAAGCAACTCTTTTTCGAAACGACGAACGTCAGTTTCTGGAATCGAATCGACGTGGCCTTTCGTAACCGCGTAAATCGAGATGATCTGATCTTCGACTTTTACTGGTGCGTACTGAGGCTGCTTCATGAGCTCAACGATACGACGACCACGAGCAAGCTGCTGTTGTGACGCTTTATCAAGGTCAGACGCGAACGCAGCGAATGCTTCGAGCGCGCGGAACTGCGCAAGCTCAAGCTTCAAAGGACCAGCGACTTGTTTCATCGCCTTCACCTGTGCCGCACCACCAACTCGGGATACCGATTTACCGATATCAACCGCAGGACGGATACCTTTAAAGAATAGATCCGATACGAGGAAGATCTGACCGTCTGTGATCGAGATCACGTTCGTTGGAATGTAGGCAGAAATGTCGCCCGCTTGCGTTTCGATGATTGGCAAAGCTGTGAGTGAACCACCGCCCGCTTCCTTCGACATCTTCGCTGCGCGCTCTAACAAACGCGAGTGAAGATAGAATACGTCGCCTGGGAATGCTTCGCGGCCCGGGGGACGACGAAGAAGAAGTGAAAGCTGACGGTACGCTTGTGCTTGTTTGGTTAAGTCATCGTACACGATGAGTGCGTGGCGACCAGAATCACGGAAGTATTCCGCCATTGTTGTGCCTGTGTACGGAGCCAAGAATTGAAGTGGTGCTGGATCTGATGCTGTCGCAGCGATGACAGTAGTGTATTCCATCGCGCCTGCAGCACGAAGACGCTCAACAACCTGTGCAACTGTCGAACGCTTTTGTCCGATGGCTACGTAAAAGCAATGAACGTTCTGACCTTTTTGATTGATGATCGTGTCGATTGCGATCGTCGTCTTACCAGTTTGACGATCACCGATGATAAGTTCGCGCTGACCGCGACCAATCGGAATCATCGAGTCGATCGCCTTAATACCAGTTTGAAGTGGCTCGTGAACCGACTGACGGTAAACGATACCTGGAGCTTTAATTTCAACGATACGAGTCTGATCGGTTTTAAGTGGGCCGCGACCGTCGATAGCATTTCCAAGTCCGTCAACAACACGGCCAAGAAGTCCTTCGCCCACAGGGACCGATACGATTTTTTTCGTACGCTTTACTGTGTCGCCTTCTTTGATCCCACGATCTTCACCGAAGATAACAACACCGGCAGAATCTGATTCTAAGTTCAGAACCATGCCGAAAGTGTCGCCTGGGAACTCAACGAGCTCGCCTGCCATGACTGTTTCGAGACCGTAAACGCGCGCCACACCGTCACCGACGGAAAGCACTGTGCCGGTTTCGCTGACTTCTACAGTCTTATTATAATTCTTGATCTGCTCTTTAAGAACTTTGGTGATCTCGTCCGCACGAATCGACATTTCCATGGTTACAGTGCTCTCCTCTTGAGTTCATCGTTCAAGCGCTGGAGGTGGGTTTTAATGCTGTCATCAAAAGTGTAGCTGCCCGCTTGCGCAACCAGGCCACCGATAACAGTTGGATCCACCTTGTACGTCATGATTACTTTTTTATTTAAAACTTTTTCGACAGTTGATTCGATCTGCTGGCGCTCAGTCGGGCTAAGCACCGCTGCTGAACGAACTGTGCCGCGGACAACGCCGTTGGCGTTATCGATCAGCTTTTGAAATGCTTCAACGACTTGCGAGTAGATCGAGATGCGACCTTTTCTCACGAGCAACATCAGAAGCTGCTGCACTTCTGTAATTGCGTTTGCACCTTTAAGCGCTTGTTCCAGTGCGCGTTCGCGATCTTCTAATTTGAAAACGGGTGATGCCAAGAATTCAAGGACCTCGGGATCTTTTTGTAGAGCCGTATCGAGTGCGCGCAACTGATCGAGGACTTTTTCATCGTTCTTTGCGTCGCGAGCGATTTCAAAAATTGATTTTGCGTAACGGAATGCGAGCTGAGTTGCTTTCATTAGCGTCCCGCCTGAATTTTTTCAACGAACTCAGTTTGCAGACGCTTCTGATCAGTATCCGCAATCTTCTCGCTAAGAACAGCTTTCGCTGCGGTCACTGCTTGCGAAAGAACTTCTTCGCGCAGTTCGGTTTTTGCACGCTGAAGTTCGATTTCAGCCGTGCGCTTCGCATCTTCTTTAAGTTTTAATGAAAGCTCTTGCGCTTCACGAACAATCCGCTTGCGGAGTTCATCGGCCTCTGCGCGCGCATGAGTCAGGCTATCTTGGGCGCTGTTCTCCAGGGTGCGAAGGCGAGTTTCGATCTCACGCTTTTGCTTTTCAGCGTCCTGACGAAACGCTTCTGCCTTGGTCATCGCTACGCTGAATGAACGTGCGCGCTCTTGAAAATAAGTTTTAACTGGATTGCGAAGGAAATAAACGATGAGGCCAGCAAACAAGGTGAAGTTGAAGAACTGAAACCATACGTCGCTTGGAATTCCGCCGCCGTGAGCATCGCTAGCAGCGAAGCTGACATTTGCAAACAAACTGACCGCAATTAGGAAGCTAATATTTTTCGCTGCATTTTTCACTGCGAGAGATCCTTTCCCGCCAAGCGAGATGCGATCGCCATACTGACAGCTGGAATTTCAGCGCTCAACTGTTTGCGTGCAGTTTGAATCTGCGTTGACAATGCTTCACGCGATTCTTCTAGGAGAGATTGTGCTTGCCCGCGCGCGTTCTGTACGAGTTGATCGTATTCTTTTTGTGCTTCACCGCGAGAGGCATCGAAGGCGCTTTTGATTTGCGAATTTACGGTTTTCGCGCGCTGTTCGTATTGATGATGAAGGTCGGTTGCTTCTTGAATGAGACGAGTCGCCGTCTCTTCGTTCCCCACGGTACGCTTTTCACGCTCCTGATGAGCGCGGAAATATGGTTTAAAAACCAGCTGCGTAAGTGACAAGAAAGACACGATAAAGCAGCCGACTTGTATCCAGAATGTCGAATTGACACCGAGCGAACGAAGAAGTTCCATTTGTCGCCAAAACCCTTTGATTTAGCGCATTTGGTACCGTGGTGCGGCGGGCACGGTCAAGGGTATAAAGAGGATTTAGGTTTTGGGCATGTACGAGGCACCCTCGAACATCACGCCTTCATCAATTCTTAAGCTCGGTGACGTTACTGTGCCGCGAAAGATTGCGGGCGGATGCATGATAATGCGGCGGCGAGCAAAAATATTCCCGACAACGGTGCCAGAAATTATAACCACGTCAGCTTCGATTTGAGCTTCAACGCGCGCGCCAGGGTTAATCACCAACGTATCTTGCGTGAAGATCTCTCCCTTAAAGTTTCCGCCAATGCGCACCGTTCCTTCAAAAGTCAGACGACCCTCGAACGATGCGCCGTAATCCAAAAGTGCAGTGAGGTGTCCAGCATGAGCCACTGGAGCGGGATTCGACGAGCTGGCCAAATGATTTGCCAATTGATTTGGAAGATGCGCTTTTTCTACTTCTGCCATGCGTTCCTAATTTTCTCGGTGATGGAGCTGAGCTCCTCATCCGAATAAAATTGGATCGAGAGCTTCCCCTTCCCGTCAGAATAATCAATCGTCACTTTTGTGCCAATGAGCTTCTGTAATTCGCTTGCCAGGCCCGCGACCAACCGCTTGGAAACATCAAGATTGAGAGGCGAAGGGCTAGTTGCTGGCTTGCCGAAGTTCGCTTTTGCGCGTTTTGCGTTTGCGATGAGCTGCTCACTCGCTCGAACGCTGAGTTTTTGCTCGACGATGCGCTTAGCGAGGCGCACTTGCTCGGCCGGGTCTTCAACCGACAAAAGCACTTTCGCGTGACCTGAGGAAAGCTCGCGCTTTCTCATCAGTGTTTTCAGCTCAGCTGGAAGTGCAAGTAGACGATGTACGTTTGCGATCGTCGCGCGCTCTTTGCCGACTTTGTCTGCGACCTGTTGTTGCGTGAGATGAAACTCATGCATCAGGCGGCCGTAAGCCTCGGCCTCCTCTATCGGATCGAGATCCTGACGTTGGATATTCTCGATGATCGCGAGCTCAAACGCTGCCTGCGACTCAACTTTCTTTAAAATCACCGGTACCTCGTGAAGCCCAGCTGTTTGAGCTGCACGCCAGCGACGTTCGCCGGCGATGATTTCGAAATTTCTCTCATCGATTCTGCGCGCAACGATGGGCTGGAGAATTCCTTTCTCCTTAATAGATGCGCTCAGCTCCTTGAGAGCCTCGGGCTCAAAATTCTGCCGAGGTTGGTTGGGGTTCGCATGCAGGCGATCGACCGCGATCTTCCAAATCTTTGACTCCTCGTCAATCCGAGGAGCTGGAGTGGCAGCCTGGGTGGACTCTGCAGTCGTTCCAGCTGGAGAAGCGTTTGCTTGGTGAGACGAATCGTTTGCGGGGCGATGTGATGTTTCATCAAGCTGTAAATCTCCGCCAAATAGACTGCCAAGGCCGCGGCCGAGGCGTGGTTTTGTTGCTATATTTTTTTGGGGTTTGTTAGTTGGGATATCAGGCATTCGCAGAACCTTCTGGGTGAGATGCGCTCACTCCGGTTTTTTGGTTCGCATGTCCGTATACTTTTTGATCGAGCTCTTCCGCGAGTTCGAAATATTTTTGTGAGCCGATCGATTTCGCATCGTAGGTCATGATCGGTTGCCCGTGTGACGGAGCTTCCGAGAGACGCACGTTACGAGGAATAATGGATTTGAAAACCTTTTCGCCGAAGTGAGTTTGTATTTCTGCAACGACTTGATGGCTTAAGTTGTTTCGCGTGTCGAACATCGTGAGCACGATGCCCTCAATACGAAGATTCGGATTGATGTTCTTCTTAATGAGGCCCGCTGTGTTCAAAAGTTGGCTCAAGCCTTCAAGAGCGTAGTACTCACACTGAAGTGGAACGATGAAAGTATCTGCCGAAGTAAGAGCGTTCAGCGTGAGTAGCCCCAATGATGGTGGGCAATCGATGAGTACATAGTCATATTCATCGCGGATGAGCTGGATAGCCTCTTTCAATTTGAACTCACGACGCGGCGTATCGACGAGTTCGATTTCTGCTCCGACCAGATCTGGATTCGCCGGAAGTACTTGTAAATTCGCTATGTTACTGGTGCGGATTGTTTCTTTGATGGGCGCTTCGCCAATAAGAACATGATAGATATTTGCGTCTTGATATTCGTATTTCTTAAGACCGAGTCCGCTTGAAGCATTGCCTTGCGGATCAAGGTCAACCAACAGAACTTTGCGGCCGCGGGAGGCAAGAGCTGCGGAAAGGTTAACCGAGGTAGTCGTTTTGCCTACGCCACCCTTTTGATTTGCTATGCAGATTACTCTCGCCATGACGTCCTCAACGATGTTTTACGGGTGACTACTCTTTATAAATCGCGCAGCCGTAAATATTTCAAGTGAAAAGGCCGATTGTTCTACGTGGAATATAGCAAATCTAGACCTTTCAGCCTGATTTTCCAACTTTTGCCCCTCTACTGCGCACTCATTTGGGCAGTTGCCCTCCTCACTTCATGCGATCGACCACTCAGCGAGCCCGAACTTAAGGATCCGATCTACTTGGATATGGCAAAGGGTGCGAGGGAGTGGGCGCGCGCTACTGCTGACGCTGAAAAGAAGCTCGAAAAGGACAAAGAGGAGCTCGCAGCGGTGAGCCCAAAGGATCCAATACGCAAGCGGATCCGTGATGATGTCCATCAGGCCGAGACAAATCTCGCTCGAATGAAAGAGAAAACCCTCCACGAGCAACTCCTCCTAAAGAAACGAAAAGAAGTCTCGCGCGCCGTGTACCTTCGCGCACGGGAAGCCAAGGAACCTTGGCCCAACAAAGACGAGTACGAGGGCTTCAAGGCCGCCCAGCGCCTGCGAGCCGCCCCCCGCAACTGGGACGAGCGCGTGCCGAAACTAAAGCAAAGCGGAATGCCCAACCCGCCTCCTCCGCCCCCGCCGGAGCCCCCAAAAAACTAGGCATGGATGTTCCACGTGGAACACCGATCACCGACAGCCCCGTTTGTTCCACGTAGAACAATTGCTGATTTGGGTTTTCGGAGTGCACCTAATAAAGTGTCGCCCGAGACAAGTTCTCCAATTTCGGAGCGTACCTGCGAGAAATCCCTCGTGGGTCCCGCTGCCTTCGGCATACACCCACGTCGGTTGTCCGAAGGCTCGGGTAATGCTTTATTAGGTGCACTCCGAAAAAACTAATCAGCAGTTTTCTCAGTAAGAACAACAGCCATGTCGTTTGAGGTTTCTGGAAGGCGGTACTGCCCAAGGAGGCTCGGCGTCCAGTAGGAGAAGAGTTGCGAGGGCACAGCCGCAGTTTCAGTGGCCCAACCGTCGGACTTCAGGTGGAAGTAGCGGCCGCCCTTTGCTACCTGCTTGCGAGTCATAATCAATGCTTTGTGTAGGGGAGCAAAGCCTCGAGAAACTACATTTACGAGGCTTCCGTACTTCAGATCTTCAACATCAGCGACTTCCACTGAGAGGTTCGG
>JANOUF010000189.1:0-2683 GCA_031416685.1 Bdellovibrionales bacterium | reverse complement strand
ACGATCAAGATGGGCGAAGGCATGGAAGCTGAGATCTCGGTTTCAGTAGAACGCGCCTAATTCCGGAATTCTTGTATACCGGTCGACTGGTATACAAGAATTCAAGTAGCTCAATGGCCGGCTTCGGATGAAGTCGGCTTTTTTATTATCTACGTTTAATTGCGGTTTCAGCTCTCCTCGGGGACTTTCCTGCGCGCTTTTGGGCATCCTCAGTAAAGCATTTTCAAACTGAACGGCTATTTCGCAGCTAAATCACCTATTTGACGCGGGTCGTGCTAGAAGACATAGCCCCCAAACCTAAGGTGACCAAGTGCAGTCTTTTTCAGAGCTTAAAGTATCTAGTGAAATTTTACGTGCGATCAAGGCCCTCGGCTATGAGACGCCCACTCCAATTCAGCAACAAGCTTTGCCGCTTCTGCTTGCTGAGAATACCGATTTTGTCGGTCTCGCTGGTACAGGCACTGGAAAGACAGCCGCATTTGGGATTCCGCTTCTTGAGCGTATCGATGCAAAGAAACGCACGATTCAAAGCGTTGTTCTTTGTCCAACTCGCGAGCTTGCAATGCAGGTCGCAGGACAAATTGATCTCTTGGGTCGCTTCAAAGGTGTTCGCACAGTCACGGTTTACGGTGGTGCTAGCTTCGCAGAACAAGTTCGGGGAATTCGCACAGGAGCAACAATAGTAGTGGGAACTCCAGGTCGCGTAATCGATCACATCAAACGCAAAACTCTTTCTCTCGATGACGTAAAAGTTCTCGTGCTCGACGAAGCTGACGAGATGTTCTCAATGGGCTTCAAAGAAGAACTCGACACTATCGTTGCGTCGATGCCAAAAGAAGAAAGCAACACATGGCTTTTCTCTGCAACGATGAGCCGCGAAGTTTTAGCGCTTACTCGTAAAAATCTTCGTGACCCAAAATCAGTGCAAGTGAATCGCACTGAAATGCTCTCAAGTGGCGTTGAACAGTATTACTACCGCTCGCAAGAATATGAAAAACCAGAAATGATCTGCAAGCTCGTCGACGCGGCTGATGATTTCTACGGTTTGATTTTCTGCCAAACGAAAGCGTTGGTTGCGGATCTTACATCATTCTTAGCTGATCGTGGCTACCGCGTTGATTGTCTTCACGGCGATAAAGATCAAACGTCTCGCGAACACACAATGCAGGCATTCCGTGATCGCAAAGTGCAGATCTTGGTTTGTACTGACGTTGCGGCCCGCGGTCTTGACGTTAAAGACGTTACTCACGTTGTGAACTACTCGCTTCCGCGTGAAGTTGAAAGTTATGTTCACCGAATCGGTCGCACCGCTCGAAGTGGTAAAACTGGAATCGTGATGAACCTCGTAACTGTTTCGCATAAACATTTAATTGGTCGCATCGAGATGCACACGAAAGTTCGCATGGCTGAAGGCTTTGTTCCTTCAGTACGCGAGATCGCAACAAAGAAAGTTGCGAAGCTTTTGCCTAATTTCGAGCATCAGCCGTTTCACACGCGCGTACTTGAAGTTATGGGCGAAGAGTTTAAAACCGCGCTTAGCGGAATGACTCCTGAGCAAGTAGCAGGACATTTTATTGCGATGATGATGCCGGATGTTTTCGGTGTGCCTGATTCTCGTCACACAAAGAAAGCTGCTGCTACGGTTGAGAAGCCGGCTGCGGAAGTAGTTGCTCCGGTTGTTGCTGCTACGGCCGTTGCCGTTTCGGTGGCGACAACAGTTGCATCGCCAGTTGCGCAAGCTCCTAAAGTGGTTGCGCCAGAAGCAAAACCAATTGCTGCTGCACCGAAAGTTGCAAAGCCAGTAAGAGAAATCAAAACTGAGAAGCCCGCTCGCGAAATTAGGACTGCTAAACCTGCTGCTCGCGAAGTTAGAACTCCAGCACGCGACGTTCGTACTCCATACGGAGCTAGAGGCGAAAAATCATTTGAAAGATCAGTCGAAAGATCAGTAGTGAAGCCAGCTTCCAGAATCGTAAAGCCACGTCGTGATGATAGCCGAGCAGTAGCTAACGCTCCTTCTCGTGCGGATCTTCCACCTCGCCGCGCTCACAAGTTAGAGAAGCCGGCTCGAGTTGTTCCGCCTGCACGCTCAGCTGCTCCGGCGGCACCACGTTCGGCATCCGCGCCGCGCAAGGTGTTCGCCCCTCGCGCCACCGTCGAGCCTCGCACTCGTCATAAAGCTGCTCTCACAGACGACGGCCTTATGAATCGCCGTGCACGTCGTGCGGCGATGTTCGGTTCAACTGCGCCCTCGAAAGAGCGCGCTTAATTCTTCAACGAGCGAATTTATTCGCTTGAAAACCCTAACAATGTAGCGGCGCCGCGACTTTGTTAGGGTGGAGTTTAGTGCTCACCGTTGGCGTCGCCCATCTTCTTAAGAACAATTGCCATTGTTTCTGAATCAATCTGAGCACGAATCATTAACGACTTCGCTTTGGCAAAGTCGTCAGAGTCGATAGCTTCAAAGAAGGCGTCGACCTTATTTATTTCGGCCAACTTCTCTAGCACTAATGAGCCTTCAAAATCTTGTTCGTCCATGGAGCTATAGTATGAGTGATCAATATGATGAGCTAGCAGAAATCGTTATCGCAATTAAGGAAGACGATAAGTTGCGGGATTGTTTCGTGCGAGTTTTGAAATTCGGGGCGAGCACTCAGCAAGTTAGGGCTACAAATCTTAAACG
>JANOUF010000188.1:0-1539 GCA_031416685.1 Bdellovibrionales bacterium | reverse complement strand
AAGAGAAGTCAGTGCTCCGATGTTCCCGACCGCATGGGCGAACAGCATCGGCAAAGGTTTAGTGGTGGGTCAAATCGAAGGCGAAAACTATATGGTTTCGTTTGATGGAGTCGACTTCGCCGAAGCTTCAATTAAATATCTAGATAATGATGGGCACCCAACTGATGCAACTCATGGTCAGGCAGGACAACGTTTCGTAGTGACAGGATTGTCTCAAGGATTCCATACCATCACGATAACTCCACAGAACTCTCGTCAGGTCATGACTCAAATCGTGTATGTGGACGAACATGCCGTCCATTACATTAAGAAAACTATTTCGGAATAGCTAATCGAGATTTCAGCGACGTAGGTCAATAAGTACTTGTCCCACGGTTGATTGCGGTTGCTGAAGACAAAGGGTGCGGATTTTTTTTATAGTCTGCTTTATCGATTCCGTACGGTTAGCACGGTTGCTGAGGTAGCCTCTAATCCAAGAATCAACTGCTACAATTTTGGAGTCCGTTAAGCTAATAGGAGCCAAGCTCTCAGAAGCGAAAGTTTCCGCATACGCAATACGCCCAGTGTAGGCTTGGCACTTCGTATTTCCCTCGCCATAAATGGCGCCTTGAGCTGGGCCAACGAAAATTGAAGCGCCGAATGAAACAACCAACAAACAAATTATTTTTTTCATAGTGACTCTGTTATCTCCATATAAATTAACCGCGTGTTTTGCGGCGTGAAGTTGAAATCGTATCGGCTTCTTTCATAAGCGCCGGACCCAGGTTCATCTCTAAGTTTTTCTTAGCGATTGGCGGAACCAAAACTTTAAACCCTGCTGGCAAAGTCGCATTGCGCTTCAGTGCACCCTTAAGGTCCAAGTTGTAATCGAGAAATTGATCTTTGCTGATGCCTGACATCGCAATGACTTTGTTTACTTTCAAGCTCTTGTTCAAAGAGAGAATACTGTGAAGCATCGGCTCACCGCGAACAACATCAAGGGCCGGGAAGATCTCGGCATTGTAGCGCTCAGCATGGAGTGCGGCTAAGAAACATGTAAAGAAATTCGCAGAAGCAAATTTGAAAGATCCGCGGTGATATTTTGCGATGAGGTCAACCAAGTTCGACGCTTTCGCGCGCTTCATGTTGCCTTTTAATCCGCCAACACCGTGGTTGTAAGCAGTGACTGCTAAAGGCCATTGCTTCAATTGTTTATAGTTCGTTCGGAAAATATCTACTGCTGCGACTGATGCCTTCAACGGAGAATTACGTTCATCGATCAAATCGTTCACTTTGAAATAAGCGCGACCGGTAACGGGCATGATTTGCCAGATGCCACTTGCGCCAACTTTAGAAAATGCTTTTTCGTTGAAGCTAGATTCTACGAATGGAAGACGCGCGAGTTCGACAGGGACTCCCGCCGCTTGAAATTCTTTTTCCATATAGGGAAGGTATTTTGCGCTGCTAGTGAGACCGCCCAAGAAGAAATCTTTTTGGCCGAGCTGAGTTCGCATATTTTGAGATGCAATTCGAATCACTTTGCGACGAGGTCCGGACACT
>JANOUF010000187.1:0-2122 GCA_031416685.1 Bdellovibrionales bacterium | reverse complement strand
AAGAGAAGTCAGTGCTCCGATGTTCCCGACCGCATGGGCGAACAGCATCGGCAAAGGTTTAGTGGTGGGTCAAATCGAAGGCGAAAACTATATGGTTTCGTTTGATGGAGTCGACTTCGCCGAAGCTTCAATTAAATATCTTGATAATGATGGGCACCCAACTGATGCAACATTCGGTCAGGCTGGACAACGTTTTGTAGTGACGGGGCTGTCGCAAGGATTCCACACGATTTCTATAACGCCGCAAAACTCTCGTCAGGTCATGACACAAATCGTGTATGTGGACGAGCATGCCGTCCACTACATCAAAAAAACTATTTCTGAATAATTCGATTTAATAATTTCTGGTAAGTGGCCGAGCACACGAGCTTGAGAAGTTTGCATTTATAATATTTTACTTAGTGATAACATGAAACAAATATTCGCTAGGCAAATGTAAAAACATGTCCCATTCTTCGTCTACCCACCAGCCAATCAGGCTGCAAGCTGACAAATTATAGATCCGCATTGTATCAATACCCGCGTTTTGACACTGAGAACTCGATACGACGGTCATGTTTTCCGTTGGAACCGAAGCAATAATTAAACGTTTCCGATTTGCATAAGCAATAGCCGTCAATGGATTTTTTGAGAACGAAACCAGGGGGTCAATAGAAAAAAGTGTGGCGCCCCGCTTTTTGTACAACGATACGTAAGACTGTAAATGGTTGGTGGCAAGAATGGTTAATATTGACCGACGTTGAGATGCAGGTACTGACATCCCACTACCTGTCCAATCGGATAAGTCCTCCGAAAGGACATGCTCGCCCAGCGCTTGGGCGCTACTGTTCGTGCTGTCATTCACGATTATAAGTTTATGCGGAAGCTTCTCCAGTGATATTTGCAAAGACTGCAGTAGCCGGGCGGATCCACAATTCGCGTCGCAAAAATTTTTAGCTCCGATTTCATTGCGCACTAAAGCTGAGACTGCTGGCAGTGGATAAAGACGCGATTCACCTCGAAACAATAAGGTCCGATTCTTCCGTGCTGTATTAGAAGGTAAAATATCGGTTTCCAAAAGAAAGCAGCCGTCTTTGGCCGGCACACGTCGACATTTTTCTTGATACTTTTCTATCAAGATTTCAAACGTTAGCTCTGAAAATTTGGTGGGCTCATTAATATTTTGGAATAACGAAAGCAACTTTTCTAAATCTGGATTTCTGTAATCAGCTTCTGCGCAGATGGAGCTGAGCACCACCACTACAAAAAAGAGTATTTTGCGTTTACAAATCAACATCGAGTCTAACCGCGCGTTTTGCGACGTGAAGTTGAAATCGTATCGGCTTCTTTCATGAGCGCCGGACCCAAGTTCATCTCTAAGTTCTTTTTCGCGATTGGCGGAACCAAAACTTTAAATCCTGCAGGTAAAGTCGCGTTACGCTTCATCGCACCTTTAAGATCTAAATTGTAATCCAGGAATTGATCTTTGCTGATGCCTGACATCGCGACAACTTTGTTCACCTTCAAGCTTTTATTCAGAGAAAGAATACTGTGAAGCATCGGTTCGCCGCGCACAACATCGAGAGCCGGGAAGATCTCTGCATTGTATCGCTCAGCATGAAGAGCAGCTAAGAAACACGTGAAGAAGTTTGCCGAAGCAAACTTGAAAGATCCGCGGTGATATTTCGCGATGAGATCAACCAAGTTCGACGCTTTGGCGCGCTTCATGTTGCCTTTTAATCCGCCAACACCGTGGTTGTAAGCAGTCACTGCTAAAGGCCATTGCTTTAATTGTTTATAGTTCGTGCGGAAAATATCTACTGCTGCGACTGATGCCTTCAACGGAGAATTACGTTCATCGATCAAATCGTTCACTTTGAAATAAGCGCGACCGGTGACGGGCATGATTTGCCAGATACCGCTTGCGCCGACTTTAGAGAAGGCTTTTTCGTTGAAGCTAGATTCTACGAAGGGAAGACGCGCGAGTTCGACAGGGACGCCAGCCGCTTGAAATTCTTTTTCCATATAGGGAAGGTATTTTGCGCTGCTAGTGAGACCGCCCAAGAAGAAATCTTTTTGGCCGAGCTGAGTTCGCATATTTTGAGATGCAATTCGAATCACTTTGCGACGAGGTCCGGACACT
>JANOUF010000186.1:0-2375 GCA_031416685.1 Bdellovibrionales bacterium | reverse complement strand
AGCTCGGCAGATCTCGATATGAATGTTGTTATGACGCAAAGTGGAAAAATTCTTGAAATTCAAGGGACCGCTGAAAGAGCCGCGTTCTCCAAAAATGATGTCATGCGTATTATGGATGCTGCAGAAGAAGCATTGATGCCGGTATTTGACCTTCAGCACTCAGCCGCAGACGGTCATATTGTTGAGTCTTAAGTCGTAAGTTAGGCAAGTAACGCGTAAGCCAATAAAACAAGGCCAGCGATTAATAAAGCAACCGTTATCCTCGTTGTCCAATCGGATAATGGGGATTCCGGCTTTAAGGACTCCATTTCCGTACCGAGTCTTGTCGAGTTGCTGAGATTATCCGGATCAAAATTCCCATGCGACCTTGATTCAGACTTTTTAGTCACCGACGCAGCTCTAGGCGCGGTCACCTGCTGCGGACTTGATTTGTCCGACCTTCGGCTATTTGCCGGTGGTGGTGGAATAGTTGGAGCATCGCTGTCACTGAGCGCTTCGGAGGGAACGAAATGCTGCGCTGTGCTTTCGCCTTCTTCACTAAAAACTGTCTTAGTGAACTGCCGCGACGAATTTTGCAGGGTTGGAAACTTTTCGTCGATGACCTGATGCACTAGCAATAAAACCCGCGAAACTACGGCTTCTTCTTGTGATGCTGTAATTTCGAGGATTTTACTCATGCAATCTCACTTATGTTAAATCGACGCTTCCGGACCAGCTAGGCCGTGGCACTTTTTGTACTTTTTACCTGAGCCACAAGGACAAGGATCGTTACGTCCCACTTTGTCCGCTTCCCGCTTAAAGGTTTGGGCTAGAGGAGCTTTTTCCTGAGGTGCGGACTGTTGCTGACGACTGCCATGATAGATCATCGCAGATTCGTTTGGCTCACGCGAGTTTGGCAGATTCATTCCACCATTTCCGTTCGACCCATGGTCGCCGCTGATCGCTGATTGCGCCTGCGGGTGGCGCATCTGCATCTTAGATTCATCAGGCTCAGCTATCTGCGGCTCGATGACTTGCTCTTTCGGAATTTCGACAGAAATAAGAGCCGTCGCGGTCTCTTCTTCAATCCGGTGCATCATGGTTTCGAAATGACGGAAGCCCTCTTTTTTGTATTCTTGCAGAGGATCACGTTGGCCGTAGCCGCGTAAGCTAACGCTGTCTTTTAACGAGTCCATTGCTTGCAAATGATTCTTCCAAGACTTGTCGATGACCTGTAGGTAGACCCAGCTCTCAAGGCGAGCTTGGTTTTCTGGGCCGATCTTTTCCAACTTATCTTTGTAGACAGCAGAAACTTGATCGCTAATTTCGGTAGCGACTTGATCGGGTGAACTTTCCGCTGGATCAAGATTTGTAATCTTCACGTCGGTATGGAAGAGCTTACTGACGTGTTCATCGATGACTTTAAAATCCCAGCTGCCGGCATTGGTGCGCTCAGGCGAATGCTCAATGATAGCTCCATAAGCCACCGCATTTACTGCTGAATTAATGAATTCGATCTTCTTTTTGCCATGCAACGCTTCGCGGCGCAGGCTGTAAATAACCTGACGTTGTTGGTTCATAACATCGTCGTATTCAAGAAGGTGTTTACGACTGGAGAAGTTTTGCTCTTCAACACGTTTTTGTGCACGAGCAATCGCCCTAGTTACCATCGGCGAGATAATCGCTTCGCCTTCTTTCATACCGAGTCGGCTCATGATCGCAGACAATTTGTCTGAAGCGAAGATGCGCATCAGATCGTCTTCAAGAGAAAGATAGAATTTCGTGCGACCTGGGTCACCTTGGCGTCCAGACCTTCCGCGCAACTGATTATCGATACGCCGTGATTCGTGGCGTTCAGTACCGACGACGAATAGGCCGCCGAGCTCTTTAACTCCAGGGCCTAAAACAATATCTGTTCCTCGACCAGCCATGTTAGTTGATATCGTTACCGAGCCTTTTTGACCGGCATTGGCAATTATTTCGGCTTCACGAGAGTGGTTTTTCGCATTCAAGATTTCGTGCGGAATCGAGAGCTTTCGAAGTAGAGACGCAAGGAGTTCTGATTTTTCTACGGAAACAGTACCAACAAGAACCGGTTGGCCTTTCTTTTGTGCTTCCGCGATTTCTTCTGCAATGACAGTGAACTTTTCGCGTGCTGTGCGGAATACAACGTCTTCTTCGTCTTCACGGGTTAGGACACGGTTTGTTGGAATACAGAGAACATCAAGTTTGTAAATCTTTTGGAATTCGACCGCTTCGGTATCAGCTGTACCAGTCATACCAGCAAGCTTTTTGTACATACGGAAGTAGTTTTGGAATGTAATCGTCGCCAGTGTTTGGGTTTCGTTTTGAACTTCTACGTGTTCTTTCGCTTCCAGCGCACCGTGTAATCCGTC
>JANOUF010000185.1:0-2155 GCA_031416685.1 Bdellovibrionales bacterium | reverse complement strand
CCGCATCAAGGCCGTACATTCGCGCGTGCAACTCTAGATTTTCTAGAACGGTAAGGTTTGGAAAAAGCCCGCGCGTATTGACGAACGCGCAGCTGATTTGTTGGCGCACGAGGCGCGGATCGCGGCGTACGCAATGACCGGCCACTTCGACGAGTCCCGACTGCGGAGTGATGAGCGTAGCGAGGATTTTGAAGAGCGTGGTCTTACCGCAGCCGTTGTCGCCGCTGATGACGGATAGTTCGTCGTTTTTAAGCGTATACGAAAAGCTCGAGAATACAGATTTTCCCGCGAACGAGTGACTCAAGTTTTCGATTTGAATGGCCGGTCGACTCAAGCTGATTTTCCCGCAGATTCCATGCGTTACCATCGGCATTTTTGAACGTTGACTCAATAGAGGAAACTCGCCCTAAGTCCGATGCTTGGTGCTAGACACCGCAGCCCTTGGTAGAGGCTTATGAATTGCACAGCCTTCGCTTGAGTTAAGGGGAGGCACCATGCGGGTTTTTATTTTTATTCTTATCTTCTTCACCGGTTCGGTCTACGCGGAGGAAATGCCGCTTTCAGCTGAGCGTAAAGCGGGACAGCATTGGGAAGTCGCGATTGGTGAAGCGGTCAGCAACGTAGGACAGGGGCTCCACGCGAGCGGTGCGCTAGAGTTTACTGATACGTGGTCGCCAGCGATCGGCGGCATTCCGGAATGGAAGTATGGGCTCGACGCGCTCAACGACCTATTTCTGGCCGCGAAAAATATTCGCTATTACGACAATCCGAATCCGGGCGACTTTCGCAGGAAGGGAGCATGGCTGTATCCTTATGACGGTTGCTACAGCAAGGCGGCGCACGTCGCGAATATTGCCGGCAATAAAGGCTTCATTTTTCCGGGAAAGATATATGCCTTCGGAAATCTTCGCTTACTTTCACTATTCTCACCCAATGGTAAAACGACTTACTGGTCGTATCATGTGGCTGCGGCTTATCACATAGGCTCCACAATTTATGTAGTCGATCCGTCGGTGAGCACGACAGGTGTGCTGACAAAGTCCCAATGGCTAGCGAGGATTTCTCGTGACCCTTCGAGGGTTCGCGTTTCGCTGTGTAATTCGCATCCCGGCCGGTTCAAAATGGCGAAATAAGACGAGATAGGCAAATCGCCTTAAGGTACGTGAAAGTGCGACGTCAAAATTAGCTATGATTTGCGGGCCGACATGATAAGTATTACGGCTACAAATAAGACGCTATTGATCGATTCGGCGCCGCAGTCTTTCCAAGCAGATGAGATGGAAATATGAATGATTTGATCGTCACCAAAATAAACAACTTATTATTTTACGTGATCGGTATGCGCCGGGTTTTACGGTTCATTAAATCAAGCATCATTCGGCTGTGGCGCAAATTAGACAGCGTTAAGGCCTGGCCTGATGTTGATTTCTTTATTGATAATGCGCCGAAAAAAATTTGGGGCGGTGTCGGTGGGGAAAGTTACACCGGATGGATTTACGCCCAAGGTTTTTTTGCGGCTTTGATCAAGAGCTATGCTCCATCATCGAGCTTAAAGATTTTTGATTTCGGCTGTGGCTATGGAAAGCTTGCTCCGCTCAGTGAGTTCTTTTGTAATCCGGTTGGAGAATACATCGGATTGGATATCCGTCAGGATTGCATCGATTTTTGCAAGCTCCAATACGCCCACTTGCCTAAAGCTCGATTTGCGCTTTCACAAGACTTTAACAACACGTACACCGAGAAGCAGCCGACTCCTCCGAGCTTTCAAGACCTACCCCGTCCCAAAATAACTTACGGCGACGATTGGCCCGTTGACGACGAATCGGTGGATGTAGTTGTCTCAATTTCTGTTTTTACTCACTTGCAAGAGGCCGAGGCCCACGGGTACTTGCAGAAAATCCATAGAATCTTAAAGCCCGGCGGACTGGCTATTTTGACTTTTCATATTGTGCAACATCCACAGCTGGGCCCTCGCTTTACCTCCACCAAAAAGACCGCAGTATCTAAGCTTTTTGATTTTCATAAAGCTCTGCCCCCATCAAACAATTGGTTTACCAGCGTGCCCGAAAGCCCGGAAGATGCGATCGCAGTAAATATGGAGGGGTTTGAAAACTTGATGCGCGGAAAGTTTTCTGTTGAGTCTCTTATAAGGGGG
>JANOUF010000184.1:0-3056 GCA_031416685.1 Bdellovibrionales bacterium | reverse complement strand
TGTAATCGGTTGGCGTAACTGTATTAGTCACATCACCTGGATAAGTTCCGTTTGCTGAAGCTGCGACAAATCGTTGGTGAACAAGCCACCCACCAAAAGTTTGTTGGCCAAGAACTGTGATGCGATTGGTTTGTGTTTTGTTGTTTGCGCGCCGGCCAGTGATTGGGCTTGTTGTTGATTGATATGGAAAATCGCCCGGATCTAATTCCGTAAAGCCGCTGATCTGAACATAATCTGTTTTCGCACCGTTTAAATAAACGGGAAGTACGCCAAGAAAGTTTCGATTGGCGAATCCGCCGTCTTGATCACTAACGGAAACGCGAACGGCAGGATCTTCGTAAATTCTTGGGACAAAATTAACTGCTCCGCCAAGCGCCGCAGGTCCATAGAACACGGAAGCGGGTCCCTTCATCAATCGCACATCGCCCAAAATTTCTTGCGGCAGCAATAATTTAGGTGCGCCGAAGCCATCGCTCAAGAAGAGTGGAACTCCATCAAACAAAGAAAGTGTGCGACCAGCTTGTGCTGAACCACGAATTGAAATCGTTGGTGAGCCGCTAGCGCGAGCTTGCACGCCGGGAAGAGTACTTAAGTATCTCTCAACTGGTTGAGTTTCAGTTTGCGTGAGTTCACCTGAAGCGTTGTAAGTCGGCCAAGTTCCTACTCTGTTCGTGAATGGTGTGAGCGGAGACGCACGAATGATCTCAGTTGGCTGCACTTGAATATCTTGGGCGCGTACTTGCAGACTCACCGCAAGTACAGCGAACACTAGAATTTGTAATTTCACAGGATCAAGTGGTTAGCAGATCTTCCGGGACTTCGCCAGCGATGATCGCCTTTGACAGACGCAAATGCTCTGGATGACCGACGATGCTGCTCACCTCATCCATCGAGAGCGGATCGGGGCTCGTGATCTTTTCTTTTTTGAGATCAAGAATGCGCTTGTGGTTATCAGCCACGATTTTTGGATCAAGAGTTTTGTTGGCGAGTGCCGCTTCAATGGCTTCAAGGCCAATCTTATGACTTTCCGGTTCGTTGCAATAAAGAAGAATATTGCAGCCTGCTTGAAGCGCTTTCGTTGCAATCACGGGTCGTTCATAGTGGTTGCGAAGTGCTTTCATATCGAGATCGTCGGTGATGACTAGATTACGGAAGCGTAAATCTCTGCGCAGTAACCCGTTGATAATTTTCTCAGAGAGCGTCGCCGGATAATCAGGATCAAGTTTTGGAAACAGAATGTGTGTCGTCATCACCATGTCGAGTCGAGCGCGGAAAACTTTTTTAAATGGAATGAGCTCGTTTTTCTCAAGTTCTTCCAAGGTTTTTTCTTCTACTGGCAAATCGAAGTGACTATCGAGAATCGTATTGCCGTGGCCGGGGAAATGTTTTGCGCATGGAATGATATCTGCTTTGATGTATCCGCGAACTAGCGCTGATCCAATCGTGCTGACGACTTCAGGATCGGAACCCGCCGAGCGATCACCGATCGCAGTGTTTGTTGGATTGGTGAGTACGTCGACGTCAGGTGCAAAGTTGAGATTCACTCCGACTGCTTTGAGCTCTGCTCCCATTGCTTGTGCGAATTTAAATGCGACAGCGGTCGATCCGATTTTCCCTAGGTGAGCGACGGCTGGCCACGGTGTAAACGGCGCTTTTAAACGAAGAACTCTTCCGCCTTCCATATCGATAGATACAAACAGCGGAGCTTTATCAGGCATTTTGTGTCGAAGTGATTGCACGCTGGCGATAAGCTCGCGAACTTGTTGAGGAGATTCACAACTTCGCGGCATCAAGATCACGCCACCGATATTATTTTTTACGATGAAGTCAGCTTCGTTCTGCGAGAGCGTTTTGCCTTCGAGCCCAATGATCAGCTGCTGCCCGATTTGATTTTTCAAAGATGGCCACCTAAGTGTTTATGTAGAGGCGAAGGTCATTGCACCATGAGGTGCTATTTTCTGGCAAGAAACGCGACCGGACGCTAGGAAACTCACCTAGACCAAAGGCCAAGTAAGACTTTGTTCTCCCTAGGGTGATTGTTCGAATTTCGCTAAGAAACCGCTGTTTCTGTGCGTTTTAGGTGGGGGTAACTGTGGATAACCCTGGGGAGCGATGTGGAGAACCCAAGCATAAGGAGTGATGTGTCACGGTTCCTACAAACTTTGGCGGTCAAATGTATTCGGTTTGTTAACGTGGACTTAGCCTGTCGCGTAAACCGTCTCCAACCAGATTAAAGCCAAAAACGAGGCATAAAATCGCTAAACCGGGGAAAAGCGAGACATGCGGCGCCTCAATTAACCAACGACGCCCTGTGTTCAGAAGCGAACCCCATGTCGGAATCGATGGTGGTGCACCGAGCCCGAGGAAACTTAGTCCCGATTCAGTGAGTATCGTTCCGGCCATTCCGAACGTCGCTTGCACGACCAGTAAACCAATTAAGTTTGGCCAAATATGCTTTACAAGAATTCTTGCGGATGGAGCTCCAAGTGCACGCGCACTTAAAACATAGTCGCGACTCTTAAGGTGTAAGACTTCGCCCCTCACGAGGCGCGCGTAACCTGTCCAGCCGGTGATCGACATCGCGATAATCAAATTGTGTATCGACGGTCCAAGTACTGCGACGAGTGAAAGTGCGAGCAGGAAGCCAGGGAATGCATGAATGAGATCGATGAAGCGCATGAGAAGATTGTCGATACGCCCGCCGATGTAGCCCGCGATTGAACCAATGAGCAAGCCAACGATCACGCTAATGCTCACGACCGTGAGGGAAACGTATAGGCTTACGCGCGCACCGAAGAGAACTTGCGAAAATACATCTGCACCATTTTGATCTCGACCAAATAGAAAGTTGAATGAAGGCGGCTCGTAGCGATTCGCAAGCGACATCGTTTGCGGATCATGCGCTGATAGAAATGGCGCAAGCAATGCAGCGATTGCGACAAGGGCGATAATTCCGGCACCGATGTAGAGTTGAGGTTTAATTCTTTTCATGTGAACTTCACCCGAGGATCTGCGAGTGCGTATGCGATGTCGGTCACGAAATTCACAGCAACATA
>JANOUF010000183.1:0-8242 GCA_031416685.1 Bdellovibrionales bacterium | reverse complement strand
GAAGCAGTATGCGAGAGCGAGCGCGAATCGGCTGAGCGGCATGGATGCGAAGCGTACCCCTTTTAAGACTCCCATCGAATAATGGAAGCCTCAATTTATCGGAGTTAGTCGAAGGATTCTGAAAGGACGAGGGTTTTGTCGAAACCAAGGTCATCGATGAGCTTCTTTTTTACCTCTTTGATCATTTGGCCATTACCGCAGAGATAAAACGTCGTCGGGATTTTTAGGTAGTCGAGCGTATCAATATGATTCTGTACGTACCCTGTGAGACCTTTCCAAGATGCGGAAGGTTGCGAGAGTACGTAATCGTATTTGAAATCCTTTAGGGATTTACAGAGGAGATCGAGCTCCTGGCGGTAATAAACATCCTCGTCCTGACGCAGGCCAAAAAGTAGGCGGTAGCGAGTGTTCGGGTACTTTTCGCCTTTTGAAGCCAGATACGAATAATGCTGAGAAATGCCCGATCCTGTATTGAGAAAAATGACTTGTTCCGTCGGAGGCTCTTTGAACAAAACCCGTCCGAACGGGCCGGTGACGGTAAGAATCTCGCGGCCTTTCAATCCCCAAACGTACTTTGTCGCGATGCCATTATCGACAGCCTTAAATACGAGACGGTAGCCACGTTCGTTTCGGTCGTCAGAGGCAATTGAGTACGCTCTGAGCGCCGGTTTATCGCCTCCTGAGCCATTCGGCGGGACATGAATCATCACGAATTGGCCAGCTTGAAACTGAAAAGTTTCGGGGTCACGGCACTCGATAAACAACTCTCTAAAGAGCGGAGTGTGATCAATGACTTTTGTGACTTCCATTTTGCGGAGAGTGCGCACGTTCGGCGCCGGCTGAGAGCTCATAAGGACAACCTTAGACTTGAAGCTATAAGGGGGCAAGGCTATAAAACTTGTCGAGAGCTGACGCAGAGTCGCGCAAAAAGGTGCGTGTCACCTTTTTGGAAGGGGAGAATGCCCGCGAGTTTAGATATAAATTTGACTGGAAAAACAGCACTCGTTTGCGGTGCTTCGCAAGGTATTGGCGAAGCGACGGCGCGTATTTTTGCGGAGATGGGTGCGAACGTTATTTTGCTTTCGCGCACGGAAGGTAAATTGCAAGAAGTTGCGAAAAGTTTGGCGTCACCTGAGCGCCACAAAATTCTCGCAGTCGATGTGCACGATCGAAAAACTTTGGAAGCAAAACTAAATTCGATTCTCGCTAAAACGTCGATCGAAATTTTAGTGTGCAATACGGGCGGCCCAAAAGGTGGACCGATAGTTGAAGCAGCGGAAGATCAGTTCTTGGAAGCATTCGAGAATCACATTCTCGCCAATCATCTTTTGGTTCGGTTATGCCTTCCGGGAATGAAAGCGCGCGGCTATGGCCGCATCATCAACATCATTTCTACGAGCGTGAAAGTGCCGCTCCCGAATCTCGGTGTATCGAACACGATTCGCGCTGCGGTTGCGAGTTGGGCTAAAACTTTGTCGCAAGAAATCGCTTCCACTGGAATCACGGTCAACAACGTTTTACCTGGATATACTCTGACACCTCGATTGCACTCGCTCATGCAAGCAGCGGCAACAAAAACGAATAGCTCGCTTGAGCAAGTCAGTGATCAATGGCGCAAGTCAGTTCCGATGGGTCGCTTTGCTGATCCTTCAGAAGTTGCAAACGCTGTTGCGTTTTTTGCGTCACCTGCAGCGTCGTACATCACCGGAACAAGTCTTGCTGTCGACGGCGGTCGTACGGGGGCTTTGTGAAATTCGACATCTTCTTGTCGATCTGCCAAACCGAAGTCGATGGGCAAATGCCATCTGAGCGGGTGATGTTTGAAAACTTTTTTGATCAGGTCCGTTTGGCCGACGAACTTGGCTTTGGTTGCGCTTGGGTAGCGGAAACGCACTTAAGCTGCCAAGTGCAGAAGAGAAATCCTGGAGCGGTAATCCCACATTTCACTGGCGAAATTGGGCTCAACACCGACATCTTGCAACTTGCACATAAAATTTTTGCGCAGACAAAACGAATCAACGTCGGCTCAGCTATTCGAAACATTCTTTGTAACGGTGGACCAATCGCGCACGCAGAAGCAGTTAGAACATTTTTAACTCTCCACGGATTAAACAAAGGTGAAAAGCGGTTACTAGAACTCGGCTTCGCGTCTGGGCGTTTTCCTTTTAGCAATACCCCATACGGAATTAAGCCGCGGAACAAAGTCGAAGAAGTTGCATGGCCGGTGTTGAAAGGTTTGATCTTTCAAGAAGCGACCGAAATTTTCCTGCGCTTCTTAAAAGGTGAGATCTTCTCCAGCCGTGATGTATCTCCAAAGGTAATCACGAGAGAAGGTTTCCGTACGCAAGACGAATGGATGAAGGTTTGCGAGGCCTACGCTCAGCAAGACGGACTTTCGGCGTCTGAAATTAAAGAAATCAAATTCGCACCGTTTTGGGTGTTTGATGATGTCGGCGTAATACCATTTGATGCACCGATGGATTTACTGCGTCTCACGATTGGCGCACACGATGCGGCTTCGCAAAATTTTGCGAACAAGTTTTTGCCCGTTGGCGTTTTTAATCTTTCAATCACACCCGGTCCGCAAATCGAAGAGACTCACAAGCGTATGACCACCGAATTCAACAGCGAAGGCGGGAAGTGGTCACGCGAAAGAATGCCTCGCACCGTTTTGGTGTTCATCGATGATGGTGCAGGATCAAACGAAGATAAGCGTAAGCGCGCAAACGGCGCAGCTAAGTCAGCACTTGAGACATATTGGAAAGCTATTGAAGGCACACTTGATCCAGAGAAAATTAAAAATGCGACGGATAACGCTCTTGTTGGAAGTCCTGAGGACGTAATCGCACAAGTGCGCGAGCGCTTTAATCCAGAAGACCGATTGATGCTGTGGTTTGATTTCAATAACCACAATAACGAAGCAGTTAAAGCTTCAATGAAGAACTTCATGCAAAAAGTTGCGCCAATAATTGGAGCTGCGAATGTCTGAAGTTGAAATTAGATCAGACGCACCTGATGAAACTTGGGTTCCACTTGTTGATTACCGAAGAAATGGTGTTTCTGAAATCACTATTCACGGTGCGATCTCATTTGTTTCGGGATCAAAGTTAATTTACTCATACGGTGGAAATGTTTTGTGTTACGGCCGCAGCATGATGAAACCACTTCAGCTAAAAGTTTTTGCAAAAGACCTCGACCCAATTTTGAGTTGGGAAAGTAAAGCTGTCTCCGTTGCTTCACACAACGCTGAGCCCGATCACATCGAAGCGATTCAATCCATTTTAAAACCATCTGAGATGGGGTTAATGCAAACTCCGTTTTCTTTGCCGCTCATGCAATTCGGTCGGCAAATGCGAAGACCACGCCGGTGGTATCATCCATGTGCGGGCAAGCACGCAGCAATTTTGCGCGGTTGCCAATTAAGAGGCTGGTCTCGGGTTGGCTACACATGGCCGCATCATCCATATCATGCCGCGTACCTCGAAGTTGTTCGACGTGTTCTCGGCTCTGAGTGGGAGCCAAAAGTTACCGCAAAGGATGGTTGCGGCTTACCAACAATCTCAATGACGGTGACTGAGCTAGCTAGGCTTTACGCTTCGCTAGTCGTACAAAAAAATGAGGACTGGATTTGGGATGCAATGATTCGTCATCCAGATTTAGTTGGTGGCTTTAACCGCCTTGATTCGACGATCTTAAAATCATGCGATGGAAAAGTATTAGGTAAAGAAGGCGCGGACGGATTACTTGGGCTTTCAATTCAACATCCAAATTATCCAGACGGCTTAGGCGTTGTAATTAAAGTCGCGCACGGTTGGGATACAACGGCCACGTGGTTCGTTGCTCGTTACGTCCTTGGCGTTTTGGGATTCAGCCTTCGCAACCCATATCGCCTCGACCGACAAAAAGCTTTCATCAATGAAAAAATCATTCCGCCAGATCTACGCGCAAATATGAAAAAGATCGTGCCGTTTGACCCTTGGGATCCAGACGAGGATCGCTGGGAGTTTGATTTTAAAAAGTACACACACGATGAGCACGCCAACGGCGAAATGGATAGAAAGGAGCAACAATGAAATTAACTCTAGCAAACTTTATCGATGGAGATTTTGTTGCTCCAGCTTCTGGCGCCTACATTGACAGCTTTAATCCAGCGACTGGCGCTCTCGACCATATGGTGCCTGACTCAGGCGCAGCCGACATTGACCGTGCCGTACAAGCGGCAAAGCTTGCGTTTAAAGACTGGTCTAAATCAAAAATCGAAGAACGTGCTCGGCTGCTCAATCGCATTGCCGATATTTGTGAAGAGAGAAAAAAAGAGCTCGCAGAAGCTGAATCTCGTGATCAAGGTAAGCCCGTATCGCTTGCTCTTGCACTCGATATCCCGCGTGTAATTAAAAATCTAAGATTTTTTGCATCAGCCATCGTTCATCGTATAGAAACTGTAAATCGCATGGACGAAGGGGCACTTAACTACACCGTTAAGCGGCCGGTTGGCGTTGCAGGACTAATTTCTCCATGGAATTTGCCGCTTTATGTTCTTACGTGGAAAATTGCACCGGCAATTGCGGCAGGGAACACCGTGGTTGTAAAGCCATCCGAGATGACGTCACTCACGGCTTGGATGTTTGCTTCAATTATCAACGAAGCGGGTGTTCCTGACGGAGTGGTGAATATTGTTTTCGGCCGTGGGCCGTTGGCAGGGCAAGCGTTGGTTGAACATCCAGATGTCCCGATTATTTCTTTTACTGGTGGCACTGCTACCGGACGAGCTATTGCAGCTGCGGCCGCGCCAAGACTCAAACGTTTGAGTCTTGAGCTTGGCGGAAAAAATCCGAACATAATATTTGATGACGCTGATTTGAGAGAAGCATCACGTATGAGTGTACGCGCAGCCTTTTTAAATCAAGGCGAGATCTGCCTTTGCGGTTCGCGCATTTACGTCCAAGAGAAAGTTTACGCTGAGTTCTGCGAGAGATTCGTACGCCAAGCAGCTGAGCTAAGAATTGGAGACCCTCGGGATCCAAAATCTTTTATGGGTCCTGTTGTGAGTAAGGCTCATCAAGAAAAAATTCTTTCATACATCGAAATCGCAAAAAAAGATGGCGGCCGTTTCCTCATGGGCGAAGAGCAGCCAAAGATGTCGGGCGAGTTTGCAAACGGCTATTGGGTTCACCCGGTAATCATCACGGGGCTTTCAAACGAATCGCGCGTTTGCCGCGAAGAAATTTTTGGCCCTGTCGTTACAATCACGTCCTTCAAAACTGAAGAAGAAGCAGTCGAATTAGCAAACGATCTTCCGTACGGACTATCGGCAAGTGTTTGGACAAAAGATGTTTCACGCGCACATCGACTTGGCGAAATACTCCATGCCGGCACGATTTGGGTAAATACGTGGATGCTAAGAGACCTTCGAGTTCCGTTCGGCGGAATGAAGGAAAGTGGAATTGGTCGAGAGGGTGGAACACACTCGCTCGATTTCTTCTCGGATATTAAAAACGTCTGCGTGAAATTCTAAAGAGGACTTGAGATGGCAAAAGGAAAAATCATTGCAGGTGTACTCGCTCCGCATCCGCCGCACTTGGTGTATGCGTCGAATCCTCCGCAGAACGAGCCGAAGAGCGAAGGTGGTTGGGATACCTTGCGCTGGGGTTACGAGCGTTGCCGAAAAAATATTTTAGCGCAAAAGCCTGATGTTTTACTCGTGCACTCACCGCACTGGATGACCGTTGTCGGTCACCACGTTTTAGGCTTACCGCGGTTTCAAGGTTTGTCGGTTGATCCGATTTTCCCGCATTTGTTTCGTTTCAAGTACGACGTGAAAGTTGACGTTGATCTTTCAATGCTCATTCACGATGAAGGAAAAAAAGCCGGGCTCACCATGAAGGTGATGAAAAATCCTGACTTCCGTATCGATTACGGCGCAATCACGAGCATGTATTTGATGAATCCAGCGTTTGATATTCCGATGGTTTCAATTTCTTGTAACAACTCGCCTTACTATTTCTCAAACGAAGTTGGCCAAGAGGAAATGAAGCGTTTAGGCGAAGCCACAGCAAACGCCGTTGAGCGATCTGGCAAACGTGCGGTGTTGCTCGCAAGCAACTCGCTTTCGCACCGACATTTTACGACTGAGCCTGAGATCCCGGAAGATATGAGCCACGAACATATTTATCATCACGGCCAATATCTTTGGGATATGGAAGTTCTAAAACTTATGCGCGAAGGTCGCACGCAAGAGCTAATCGATATTTTGCCTGAATTTATGGACATGGCTTCTGCAGAAGTAAAAGCAGGAGCGCTCACTTGGATGCTATCAGCGATGAAGTATCCAACTTACCCTGCAGAAGTTCACGCTTACGGCACGGTGATTGGAACGGGCAACGCAGTTGTTGAATGGAACAACGAGCGTGCGGGAGTGAGCGTATGACAAAAATGACTCCACTCCCAGGAAGTGTCATTACAAGTGCCTACATTGTTCCTGGGTTACCGCATCCGCTGTTGGCTGCCGATAAATCTCCAGCGTGGTCAGCACTTCGCGAAACGTATGCAAAAGTCCGAGAAGAAATTGAAAATTCAGACGCTGATTTGATTTTGTATTTCTCAACTCAGTGGCTCTCTGTTCTCGGTTATTTGTTTCAAGCCGATCCGAATCCTGAATGGACGCTCGTTGATCACAATTGGCATGAACTAGGCTCAATGAACTACAAAATGAAAGTCGATACTGATTTTGCTTCAGCTTATGCAAAAGAAGTAAAAGCGATGAAGCACTACGTGCGCGAAGTGAATTACAAAGGCTTTCCGATTGATACTGGCATTGTTGTCGCGCAAGCACTCTTAAATCCACAGAACAAAAAATCTGCGGCAATGGTTTCTTGCAATATGTACGCGGAAAAACAAGAAACGCTCTCGATCGGCCAAGCTGCAGCTCGTGCCCTTGAGAAATCAGGCAAAAAAGCGATCGCAATCTGTGTCTCTGGTTTGTCGTCGCGTTTTGAAGTGAAAGATATTGATCCAAAGTTCGATAAAATTTCTTCTCTCAAAGACGATGAGTGGAATCAAAAAGTTTTAGAAATTTTAAGTGAAGGTCGACTCGAGGACGTATCCGAAATCATGCGCGAGTTCGCACGCCAAGCAAACGCCGATATGGGCGGGCGCGGGATGTGGTGGCTCAACGGCCTCTGCGGAAAAACCAACGACTTCACCGGAAAAATTTTCGGCTACCAACCAGTGTGGGGCAGCGGAGCTGCACTAGTCGGTCTCTACCCAAAACGCGCAATCAAGCCCGTGCGCGGCTGGGTCAACGACGAAGCCGACCTCGTCGAACGCTTACAGTCCACCGCCACTGCAAATGCACCACCGACTACTGCTCACGGAACAGAAGCTGCTCACTCGCCAGCTCACAGCTCACGGATCACTGCTGACAGCTCACCGAATTCCATCTCAACCAGCAAAGCCCCCGAACCAGTAGGGCCTTATCCCCACGCCCGCAGGGTAGGCGACTTCCTCTTCCTCTCCGGAGTCGGCCCCCGCAAACCCGGAACAAAAGAAATCCCCGGAGTCACACTCGGGCCTGACGGCAAAGTCGCAACTCACGATGCTGACATCCAAACCCGCTCGGTGATTGAAAACATAAAAGTTATTTTGGAAGCGGCAGGCTCGAGCCTCAACGACGTTGTTGATGTGCAAGTGTTCTTGACCGACATGAAACGCGACTTTCAAACGTTCAACAAAGTTTACGGCGAGTACTTTGCTAAGATTGGTCCTACAAGAACAGCCGTTGAAGTAGGATCATTGCCAACGCCGATAGCTGTCGAACTCAAAGTGACTGCGTACTTGCCACAATAATTATGTTAAACAAAAGAAATTAATTTCCCGTAGCGAGGGGAGCTTCGAGTTTTTCACTCGCTGGGTCACGATCATCCGCAACCTTTGCCGTCTCTTTAAGAGGCTTTGCGGCTTCAACTTGAACCTCTGGTTGGTTCTCGGTGGGTTGCGGGCGAGCAGCAATGAGGATGGGTGTAAGTGCGAAGAGCACTAATCCTACCAACCAAATTCTTGAAACCGCCGTTGTAAACACTGTAAGAGTCCTCCGGAGAAGTACCGACTCTTTAAGTTTAAACGGATGTGTGTTGTTTCAGACAGTCCGGTACTGATATCGCCCCTAAGAACTCTACTAAAAGCTAACTGGGCTTTAGTTCCAGAATTCAAGCATACAAGTCGACTCGTATACTTGAATTCCGGG
>JANOUF010000182.1:0-2899 GCA_031416685.1 Bdellovibrionales bacterium | reverse complement strand
CAAGATACGTTCGCGTTCTTGCAAGTTGGCGCAGGCGCTCGATTCTATTTCTAATAGGGTCAAAGCTGAGTTAATTCTAAAGGCGGTCCATGTGACCGCCTTTATTTTTTTGTGGCCTATACTTTTGTGGTTAGTGCTATTCGGTCGCTTTCGTAGTAATTTGATCCGCAAATGGCCAATCTACTCAGCGTACAAAATCTTGAAAAAGGATTCGGCTCGCGAACTCTGTTTCGTAGCCTTAACTTCGGTATCGATACAAAAGAGCGTATCGGTTTACTTGGGCCCAACGGCGCGGGTAAGTCGACGTTGTTGAGAATTTTGAGCGGCCTCGATACGGCTGACGATGGCGACATTGTTCGTAGTCGCGGAGTTCGGGTTGCACTCCTTGATCAAACTCCTCATTTTGAAAGTGGCCTCAGTGTCGAGGACGCCGTGCTTGACGGAAATGATGATCCAGATGCCCACTCGGTCGCCGCTCGTTGGATGGCGCAGCTTGATTTGAATCGAGATGAAATCTCCGGCGTATCTGAAGTGCGAAATCTGAGCGGCGGTTGGCAAAAGCGCGTAGCACTCGCCCGTTGTTTGGTGAAAAGCCCTGATATTTTACTTCTTGATGAGCCAACGAACCATTTAGATATCGAAAGCATTTTGTGGCTCGAGGAGTTTCTTCGAGACGCACCATTTTCGTTAATGACTGTTACGCATGATCGATTGTTTTTGCAGCGGGTATCGAATGTGATCTTTGATCTCGATCCGCGCTACCCACAAGGACTTTTGATTACGCGCGGGACTTATGCTGATCACGTTGAATCAAAGGATCTCTTGCTTGCGGGTGAGCAGCATCGCGAATCAGTTTTGAAGAATACACTTCGTCGCGAGACTGAGTGGTTAAGACGGGGAGCAAAAGCTCGACTGACAAAGCAACAAGCGCGAATCGATCGGGCCCATGATTTAAAGGATCAGACGGAAGCTGTCACTCAGCGAAACCGAAATTTGAAAGCGCAGATTGATTTTGAAAGTCATGAGCGGAACCCGCAAAAATTAATTGAGGCCAAAGGTATAGTTAAGAGTTATCAGGGCCGCAAGATTTTTGGGCCGGTTGATCTCTTGGTTACTCCAAAAACTCGACTCGCACTTATCGGTCCAAACGGTGCGGGTAAGACAACGCTGATTAAAACCTTATTGGGCTTGGAAAAACCTGATGAGGGAACAGTGTTTTTGGCTGAGCGGTTGAACGTTTCTTATTTTGCCCAGCACCGCACTGAGTTTAATCCCGAAACTTCGGTCGTAAAAACGATTTGTCCTGAAGGGGACTACGTCCAGTTTCGCGATCGGCCTATTGTGGCACGCGCTTATTTGAGCCGCTTTCTCTTTCGGCCCGAGCAGTTGGATATGCCAGTTGCGAAACTTTCTGGTGGTGAGAAGGCTCGGTTGCGAATTGCGCAACTCATGCTGAAGACAGCGAATGTTTTGGTGCTCGATGAGCCGACGAATGATCTTGATCTCGATACCCTTGGGATTTTGGAAGAGAGCATTCGGGAGTTCGAGGGTGCGGTCATCTTAGTCGCCCATGATCGTTACTTTATCGATCAAATCTCGAACCAAATCATAGCTTTCCACCGAAATGATGAAGATGAGACGGAACTCACGAAGTTTGCGGATTATTCGCAGTGGGAAGCTTGGTTCGATGAGAACTCACCTCGCAACAAGACCAAAGCGCGACAGAAGTCCAGCGATGGAAATGCTCGCGGTAAAACGCGAATGAGTTTCAAAGAGAAGCATGAGCTTGAGACGATGGAGAAAGTGATTCTCGAAAAAGAATCTAGGCTCGCAGAAGTGCAAAATGCACTCATCGATCCTAAAAATGTCTCGAATTCGATTGAACTTGCAAAGCTGACAACCGAGCTATCCGAGTTGGAATCAAAAATTCAGACACTTTATGCTCGATGGGCGGAGCTTGAAGCAAAAAAGTAATGGTCCAGAAAATCCTCGAAAATTTGGCGCGGGGACCTGCTCCATGTATTCTTCTGGGTATGACACTAATTATTTTTCTTCAGCGGTTCTTTATTGTCGCAGCTCTTTTAGTTTTCGGATCTAAGTTCGCGTTCGCCGCGACGTCGTTCGATAACCTTTCGCAAGCAGATGTCGATGCAATTGCAAAAGAGTGGTCATCAAACTCCATGCTTCATAGCGTGATGCCAGCATCAAGTATGGGCGATGTATTTGGTTTCCAAGTCGGTCTGACGGCAGGTGTGACGCAAACACCTGAGATCGAAAGATTAGTAAAAGAAAACGCGCCAAGTGCTGAAGCTAACCCTGCTCCGCATGCAGGTCTCTTAGCTGCGGTATCAGTGCCGTTCGGTATAACTGCGGAGCTTAGCTGGCTTCCTGAATTCAAAACCCAAGAGGTTTCTTACAAGCAAATGTCGGCTGCGGTTAAATGGACGATCACAGACGTTGTTGGAACAATTCTTCCTGTGAACATCGCGGCTCGTGCATTTGTGAGCAATAGTGATTTTAACTTTCGCCAAACAGCAACTGGAACCACGCTCGACGTTGAGTACGATGGACGTGTAAGCGGATTGCAATTTCTAGTGAGCCCAAAACTCATTCCAGTTTTTGAGCCGTACGCAGGCATAGGGTTGCTCAAAGCCGAAGGTGATCTCAAAGCCAACGGCTCGGGTATGTTCGACATTTCATCGTCGACACAAATGTCTTCAAAGCCTTCAACCACACAACTGATCCTCGGCATCGAAGCCAAGCTCCTCATCATGCGCCTCGGCCTCGAATACTCCACCGCCTTCGACACCAGCAACATCACCGCCAAACTCTCCCTCGGCATTTAAGTGTTGAGGGCGCCAGGCTCCAAATGGTAGCGCACCTGCGCTACCATTTGGAG
>JANOUF010000181.1:0-10323 GCA_031416685.1 Bdellovibrionales bacterium | reverse complement strand
TTTCACTTCTTGTTATCTTTTCTGTCCTGACGACTGCAGGACTAACTTCATGGTATGTCGCTAAAGTGGATGATCGTAAAAAAACTGGCGGCGACCCCTTTATATGATCCCCGACAAGGAGCTCACGATGAAAAATGTTTTAGAAGAGATGAGAGACGGTCAGTCGATTGAGTTGCTTAAAGAGCTTCACATCCTCACGCGCGACGGAAAAATCAATCAAGACAGCCGAAGAAAACTCAAACAGGTCCTCCATCTCTATAACTTTATTGAACCACTTCTTAAAGATCTTCAAGAGACTGATGCCGATTTAAATCTCGTGGATCACGGCGCTGGAAAATCATATTTAGGGTTTATCATCTACGATTTGTTTTTCAAAAATCTTGCAGGCAAGGGCCATGTCTACGGAATCGAAACTCGCGACGAGCTGGTAAAGAAATCGAGGGATCTGCAGCAAAAATTGAAATTCCCGAACATGACGTTTTTGCCTGTTTCCGTTTTAGATGCGATTGATTCAAAAAATCTGCCTGAGAAAATCGATATCGTGACCGCACTGCACGCATGCGATACGGCAACTGACGACGCCATTGATTTTGCGTTAAAGAAGCAGGCTAAGCACATAGTTCTAGTTCCGTGCTGCCAAGCTGAGATGGCCCAAGTCCTTCGACAAAATAAAGCAAAACAACTCGCAAGCCCGCTTACTGAAATTTGGCGTCACCCAATCCACACACGCGAGTTCGGGAGCCATCTTACAAATGTTCTCCGCGCGCTTCGCTTAGAAGCATTCGGATACCAAGTCACTGTCACTGAACTTGTCGGTCTTGAGCACTCGATGAAAAACGAGTTGATCATCGCCGCTCGAAAAGAAGGTCCACGAAAACGTTCGGCCGAGCGCCTGCAATGGATTTTAGATGAATTAAATTTGTCTGAGTTGAAAGAGCGCTTCTCTACAACGCGTTCGCAAAATTAGTCGCCAGGAATCCCAAGTTTTTTCCAACCACTAAGTCCAAGGGTCGTTAGTGTTTCAATATTCTTCTCTGGGATATCATTAGCGCCCGGAAATGTATCAACCGCTTTCGATACACTCTCTTCTCTCAAAAGATGAAGAGTAGGATAGGGCGATCGATTTGTATAATTGGTGATGTCATCAGGTTTTGTTCCAGCAAACTGAAAACGCGGATGAAAGCTCGCAATTTGAACCACTCCGCTTAATTCCATTTCAGTTAGCAAGTCTTCGGCGATACCAAGAAAGTCATTGAAATCAAGAAACTCATTAAGAAGCTCTGGATGAATGAGAAGCGTTGTCTCGATCTCTGTCGCTTGAGTCTGAGTGAGAAGCTGAAGCTCAGAGCGTAGCTCCTGCAAGAGTTCCTTTTCATTGTCAGCAGTGCTCACGGAATAGCGAATCAGATTTTGCGTGAAGACAGGTTTTGCAAACGGACAAAGATTGAGTCCGATCACTGCTTTCTCAATCCACTCTTTAGTTTGCTCGATCACGACATCGCTTTTCATGACGACAACTTTAAACAAATTCTTGACCTAGGTCCATACCCGCGTTCGGATTTCTCGTTTAGTATTTCATTATGACATCGAAACAGTTCTCCGAGACAGAGCAGGCCACGTTTTGGCAGCTAAACCATAAAGATTATAAAGGCGACTATGTCTCTGGCTTTATCGTCCGCTGGGCGAAAGATGTCATTGGTTCTAGGGTTGCGGACGTCGGAGCGGGCAGCGGAGCGCTAGTCAGGCAACTACGCAAAAGCTATCCTAAATTGGAAGAACTCACGGGTCTGGATATTGCGCCGAAGAGCCCGGAGATTCTTAAAGGGTCGTGCACCAAGCTGCCATTCGCAGATAATTCTTTCGACACACTTTTTATGACGGATGTGATCGAGCATTTGAGCGACGGTGATCTTGATCTGTCGCTAAGTGAAATGAGAAGAGTTCTTTCGCCCGGCGGGCACATGGTAATTACCACCATCAATAACGAAACGCTCGATACCCAGCATGTTGGTTGCCCTTCTTGCGGGACCGTCTTCCACCGCTGGGGTCATTGCCAGAAGTTCTCTATTGAGCGATTTGCAAGCTTAGCAGCGAAATATGATCTTGAGTTTGTAAGAAGCAAAACCACCAATATGGGTCGTGCGGTCAGTTATGGCCTACTCAGTCGTTTGGTTTACTTGTTTGCCATTGATCGCATTTTTCGCCCGGCCAGCTGGCACGAAGATCTCATGGTTGTTCTACGCAAGCCTAAATCACCTTAAGAAAATTCTGTGCGACCTTTGAACCTTCGATTTCGGATAGAAAATCCGTGTTAAGTTTCACGTTTAAACCATGCAACTTAAAATAGAATCGTGCTGTCACTTCGCGAAACCGTGGGTTGAGCTTAAATGCAATTTTAGAAAGTTGCCGAAGATTCTTTAGCGTCTTTGTATCCGCAGGTTTATCTAAGGACAATTTGAGTACGCGATCAAAATCGATCGCATCGCGAAGATAGTTCGCGTGCAGATACGATAAAAGCATAAATCTCGTGAGCGAAGAAAGTCCGATGTCCTTTGCCGCGTTCATTAGGTGGACGCGGTCATCGATCATGAATGCGTAACAGTTGAGTTCTAAGAATATACGATGGGCCTGATCCTCGGCATCAATTATTGCCAATAGCTCGCAGGCGTTCGCATACGACTCCTCCAATAGCATCCGTAGCGAAGGATCAACACCTTGTAACTTTGCATTCGCAAACGCATGACAGCCCTCATGAAATACCAAATTTGCTTTTAAGTTATCCGTGAGATCGTCCCATGTGGTTTGTTTCGGGATTTTCTTCTCGATCATTTCAAGCACAGTGACATTGTCGGTATAAGGAATCGTTTTCGATTTTAGTATTTGATCCAGCTGGCTAAGGGGCAAAGCTCGATAAGCATCACTTTCGTCAGTCGAGAACTTAAATCCAACTTCGAGAGCTTGAGTGCGAACGCGCCCATAGAAGCGATTGTTTGCACATAAATAGCCATCACCAAATGATCGGCTAAGCGCGCCTGCTACGTTTGAGTGTTTATTATGATGTTCAAGAAGAGCGGCTAACTTCAAAATTCTTTGTTGTATCCTAACGTTACAGAATCTTTTGAGTACTGATAGTATCGGTCAGTATCGTTTTGCACTGAGTGAGCAACATCCAAGCTTGTTTCACCCCAACGCCAAGATTTTTCGTACGACAAGCGAAGAGCCTGATTCTCTCGATTACGGATAACGCCTGAAGGGGCAGTTTCCCTCTGATAGCGTCGGTTCTGCATCGATCCCTCAAGCGAAATCGAAGAACTGCTAGAAACAAAACGTCCAATTTCGAGCGACACCTTCTCTTGTTCGTAAGACCAATAGTCGGCGAACAAATCGTTTCGAGTGGCCGGTCGATAGGCAATCCCTCCGAACATCGACTTTGAGTCGTAATTGACGCCTATCAAATACTCTTGTTCGTCATATTCGCGAATTGTACCGGTAACTGAAGTCCCGGTCGAACTTGAAGCCTTTAATTTGTCATATTTTATATTTTCAGAATTATACGCAGCTCTAGCAGTCCAGTTTCGTTGAATCTCCTGTTTAATCTCAACTCCATATTTATATCCGTCGCGATCGTAAGACTGAAGCGTGCCAACTTCATTATAATTACGGCTGTATAAATTTAATGGAAAACGCACATGGGTGTCCGTGGAAAATCTAAAGATGGGCTCTACCTCAAATCCTGTTTCAGTTCTTTTGTACCGATCTTCTTCATCAGTCAGAGATGAAGTTGTTCGTACTTTGCCTGTGCCGCGATGATAATAAGAGTAATCATGCCGGCTGATATAGGCGCCGACTTTGACGAACACTTTCTCAATCCCTCGATTTTTTTTGTCGACCAATAAAAATTTTGATTTAGCGGCAATTTCTTGATCGTTTCCGCTCGCATTTTTCGCATTTGCGGGTCCGAAATAGAACTCGCCGTCGAATTCGTAGCTTAACTTAAGATTCGCGCTCTTCGTTTGAATTGGCTCGAAACTAAATTCTGTTTTGGGACTAACTACTGAGCCACCTTGGACTTTGCTAGTCGTAAGCGTACCCGTGGCAGGATCAACATATGCCTCCGAGGGTGTTTTAAAGATATTGCTGACCCACCCAGCCGAGATGCTTAGGTCCGCAGATATAAAGTCTCGCATGTCATTTTGGTCTTTGACGGTCCTGCTGCCCTTAACTGACGTTTGTTTGCCGGGGTCTCCGTCATCTTGTGCTTGCGCCGTTGCCGGCGTCGAAACTAAAACTGCAAAAATGCAAATTACCGGGAGTACAAAAAAGCTTCTCATTTTTTCTTGGTTTCCTTTTCCAATTTGCTAGGCTGCTCGCACTTTTCTTTGAAATCGCCCGCAGCAACACCAAAATCATTACTTAATGCTATTTTCATCAGATCACAATCTTCGCTATCGAAAGCTAGACCCTCAGTGACAACCGCTTTTGCCTCTTTGATTGAGCCAAGTTTAACTAGTAGCTGCACTAGGTCAACTCGGGCTTCCGAATAATTTTCGCGCAACTCTAAAGCTTCATTTAGGTCAGCTTGTGCGGCTGCAAAGTCCTTGAGTTTTGACTTACAAGCGGCGCGCATTCGCAGCACTTTCGCGATGAATGAAGTATCTTGCTTATCACTGGTCGCTAAAGAGCGATCGTACGAGAGTATTGCGTTTCGGCAATCACCCAATTTTGACTGATTATTGGCATAATTAAATAACACTACGCTTTTATTCGAATTCAGACTTAACGCTATTTTGAATTGAACGTTCGCTTCAGAATAATTCTTAATGCGAGTGTAAAGCTCACCGAGTTTAATAATCGTGTTGATGTTCTTTTCTCCAGTCGCCACCGCAATCTTAAGCTGTGCTAAAGCGCCGGCCTCATCGTTGATTTCTTCTAATAGGTGGGCAAGCTTTCGTCTGTACACTTGAGATTCTGGATTCAGCTTTACTGCAGTCTTTACCAACGCTAAGGCAGCTTCAGTTTTTTTAGACTTTTCGGCAATCGCTGCTAGGTCAAAGTAAGCCGGGGCATAGTCAGGTTTCAGGCGGGTAAGATCTTCAAGAATTTTGAGAGCTTCGTCGTTTCGTCCGGTATCGAGCAAAAGATCCGCTAGTTTTGACCAGGCTTCTGGATAGTCTCCGCCCTTCAATTCGATTGATTTTCGAAAGTTTGCTTCCGATCTCGCATAATTTTTCGTAATTAAATCAATCTTACCTAGCCAGTAGGGATATTTTGGATCTCGTAAATTTCGATTGTGCAATATTTTGTACTGCGTATATGCCTTCTCGTAGTCTTTTTTCTCGAAGAACAAGTCTGCCAACGCTCGGCGTGCTCGCTGATGGTTGTCGTCGATCAACAGTGTTGTGTTAAATTCTTTCGCTGCATCATCAAGTCTTTCAAGCGCGCGAAGTAAAACCCCGTAATTGTAGTGTGCTTTTAAATAATATGGCTGAGCCAACAGCAAGCTGTTATAAACTTTTTCGGCCTCATCGAACCTTTTAAGACGCCGTAGCTGAATGGCCGTGGATAAGTAGCTCGGCCAGAAGTCACTTTTAAGTTGTCGCGATTTTGCCAGAGCATTCAGTGCTTCATCGTAAAATTTTTGGTCAGCTAATGCTTCGGCGAACGAGTAATAGAGCAGATAAACATCATCTTCTTTGGCAAGCTGTACAGCGCGTCGAAATAAATCTTTTGCGCTAGTGAGCGATTTTTTCTTAACTTCGATTAATGATAATCGGAAAGAACTAAACCAATTTGATTGCAGTTTTAAAGCTTGATTATAAAGTCGTTCGGCTGTGGTGCTGTCAGCGTCGGTCTCAACACTATAGGCCACATTGTTCATTACGGCGACCCGCACCGGGATCTTAGCGGACTCGAAATCGGCGGTGCCCATCAAATTTATTAAGCTCTCTCTAATGGCTACGATTTTATCTTTATCGCGCATCACTAATGCGATACCAAAATAATTGTTAGCAGTTTGGAGATCGTTTGCGTTGTCGCGACTTAACCGCTCCAATTCAGCACTTAAATTTCGTAGCTTCGCGAGGCTTAAGTCACGCCACTCGAGAGTCCCCTGAGTACCGAGAAACTGAGGTCCCACCGAAGTTTGTGAACCGGCGTCTGCCGCTGACTCAAAACTTTCGTCACTAACAGAGTCCGAAGTGCCGCGATCGATTTGCACTCGGATCTTTATAAAATCCTGCGATACTGACTCTATTTTCGTTCGTGACCAAAAGACTACAAGCGCAGCAAGGAAGAATAAAAGGATGAAAGGTAAAAACGATTTTTCCCACAAAAACCTAGCTGTTTTCACGTTCAAACGCCTCTCGAATTAATTGCTGAAGACCTTTCTTATTTGCATTCTGAATTCCGAGCCCAGGCCGAGCATTGAACTCTAGAACACACGGGCCCAAAATTTTGTCGATCGTCAAATCAACACCGATGTACCTTAGAGGCGAATGAGAGCCGATCAACCTTGATATCTCAAGAATTTTTACCCAGTGTGGAACTTGAAAGTTAATTAGCGATGCATCAGTGTCGGGATGTGTTCTTATTAATCGACCAAGATGAAATGCGTTAGTAGTTTTGCCGGTCAAGATATTTACACCTGCACCGATGCCACCTTGGTGTAAATTTGCTTTCCCTCGGGACTGAACTGTGGGTAGCCGAAGCATTGCGCCAACTGGTACGCCCTGAACAACTATGACCCGAACATCGAATAGCCCCCTCACGCTGATGGCTTCAAACTCTGCCGATGGCTCTAATCTTTTTTCGATAAGAATTTTATCTGAGCGGCCAATGCTATATTTTCCGAATAGAATAGACGCTAACTCGTATTCAATCTTGCTCGCAGAAATGTGACCTCCACTAATTGTCGTGAAACCGAGATCGGTTCGGTCAGTGATTACCAAAATTCCTTTACCTTGGCTCCCGCATGCCGGCTTGACAACAAAGTCGCTGAATAAGAAGCGCCGGTGAAAATTTGTAGTCTCGAATAAACTAGAAAGTACTTCTATCGTGGGAGCAGTCGGGACACCGAACTTAAGGAAAAATTCTTTAGCCAGCACCTTGTCGTCGGCTAACGGAAAGTCGCGACGTTTATTCAAGACTTTCACGAATTCGACATTGCGCCGATTCATCCCGAGAACCCGTTCACTGCCAATTCGCATCCTGTTCAAAAAACTAAGAATCATGTTCATTTGCTAGGATAATTTTTCGAAAACGCCAAAATTCGGTCACCCGTAGTCCCACCCACCGTCCGAGCCAAATATTAAGTGCGATGACGAAAATGATTAGTTCAGGAAATGCTAAAAAAGAAGTTTGCAGAAATAGACTACTCATAAAGAAAAAACAAACGTAGGTCACAAAAAGAGTAACGATCATTGCGATTGCGGCCTGCTTTACGCCTTCTTCCTCTACCACTAGAGAAAAGCGTTCGGTGGTTAGGGTCAAAATCGCGATCGGAAATAGCGTGACATGAGATAAATCGATCTGTGGAATATGCACAGACAGAATGCTGAGGCCAATGAGAAGAATGACAACCACTGAAAGCATCGCCGAAAGCTTCGGGGTATGCATAAGGTTAAATTGTTCAAAAGCCATTCTGATCCAGAAAAGTATTGAAATAACTAAAGTGAACCCGAGCAAACCCCACCACACGCCTGTCGACTGAGCGGCCGCCGCGATAAGCACGGGCAGGAATGTGCCAAAGGTCTGCAGCCCGACCACATTACGAAAAAAGGTTGCAACTAAAGCTCCGATTGGAATCACGAGAAGAATTTTGATCACGTTTAGCGGCACGCCAGTCTTACTTAACCATTCAAAAAGATTTAGTGCATTGAATGAGCTCTCACTGAGGCGATGCAATTTAGTCGACGGAACTAAAATTTGTGAAGTGCTGAATAGCCAGTCAAACGAGATATCGGCTGTGTGTGAAAACATAACTTCATCTGATTCGTAGATCTTTAAATAATTATACGGGATCGATGCAAAATAATTATTAGTGGGATCAAAGGCAATCCAGTGGTTTGCTACAAACGCTTCAACCCACTGATGGCTTGTGCGCTTACTTTGTCCGCCTAAGATTAGGCCGCCGACTACTCGTGAGGGGATGCCGGATAGCCTTAGCAACGCCACCATCAAACGACTTTTGCCATTACAAGAGGCTTTGTTCAGGACTAAAGCTGTTAACGCACTCGTGCTTCCTTTAAACGGAAGCGTCGGAATTTCGGAAGCGTAATCGAAAACACTTTTAAAAATTTTATTTACATTTTTTTCATCGCCAACTAGCTGTGACTTTAATTTTATAATGCTCGAATGATTGGTTTGAATCATGTCGCTTGCGCCTAAGAACGGGTCTGCCTCATTGTTCTTAAGATCGCTAAGCTGAAGGTCAGGGTCTATCTCCCAAGCTACCGACTTCGCTAGCACCTCAAAACTGTAAGTTACCTCGAAGGCACCTGACACGCCATCTGAAGCCCAAACAGCTTTCTTCTGAAAATCTTCGCCCTCAATTTTAAATCGAAACTGGCTACTAGCGAATGACTCATTATAAATGTGCTGCCTAGAATCTTCAGTCGGCACAAACGCCGAAACAGAAGTGGCACGTCCATCTCCCTGCCCGAAAATTTTGTAAGTAACCTTGTAGGCTTTTTCAGGGAGCATAAGGTTCCATGAATAGTCTAAATAGAAAAACTTGTAAGCGACAAGAGCTGCGCTCAAACCTAAGAGAAGCCATCCAACCATTCGCATGGCTGCATTATGAAGAACGTTGTCCGCTGCATCAAGGTAAAACTTTTCTTGAAACACAACGCTTCGGAGTTTCAGGTTCTAATTGTTAATGGGGATTAGATTTTAAGAAGCTTGCGAGTCTTGGGCTAATAAGTTTAAAGTACCAGGCGTGCGTCAGCTAAAAATATATCTATTTGGAAGTAAGGACATAAAAGATTTGTTCTTACGAGCTCTCGACGGTTTCGACTGGCGCGGCAAGCGTGTTGTCGATTTTCCGGCAGGCTCTGGTTTTACTTCGGCGGCATTGCGTGAGCGAGGCGCTGAAATTATCGCATGGGATATCTTCCCAGAATTTTTTAAAGTTGACGGATTAAAGTGTGCACTAGCTGACCTGCAATCGACTTTCCCGGCTCACGATGGTGAGTTCGATGTCGCGATCTTTCAAGAGGGAATTGAGCACCTACAAAACCAGTTGCTTGCACTTCAAGAGTTCAATCGCATTTTAAAATTGGATGGACGATTGTTTCTAACAACTCCAAATTATTCCAATTTACGAAGTCGCTTTTCATATTTTTGTTTTGAAGCAGAAAACCCAAAGATGATGCCACCAAATGAAATCGAAAGCGTTTGGTTTGGAAAAGACTCGCGAATTTATTACGGCCATATTTTTCCGACTGGAATAATGCGTTTGAGAGTGCTTGCTCGGCTTGCAGGATTTGAAATCGCCCAAATTCATCCGGCAAGAGTGAATATAACATCATTGTTGTTTGGGTTGGTTTTATACCCTTTTATTTGGGGACACGCTTGGCGTTGCTACTTCCGTGCGGTACGGAAGAATGCAGCGAAGAACGATGCTGCGAAGAAAAAAGTGTTCAGAGAGCAAGTGGCTCTCGGAACTCATCCGAGCATTTTACTTGGAGGTCACTTAATTGTGGAATTCAAGAAAGGGCCAACATTTCTCAGCCCAGTTTATCAGTCAATTGGAATGAACTAACACCTTAACCATTTAGTCCAACGCGAGATGAACAAATTTTAAGTAACGCAGCTCTTGGCATGCATGCGGAAACGGATGATCCGATCCTTGCCCTGAAACGCGAAGGATTTGTCCGGTACGGCGTGCAGCTGAAAGCGCTTCTTCAATAATTTGAAAGAAGTCTTCAAACGAAATATGACTTGAGCAAGAGCTAACAGAAAAATCTCCGTTAGGCGTTACGCGTTTGGCCGCAGCGGCAAACACCTCGATGTATTTTGCAATGGCCGCTTCTTTTTTGCTCTCAGATGGGCTCATCGAAGGCGGATCAACAATTATGTGATCCCAAGATTCACCTGCACTATTGAGATACTCAAACACATCTACACATAGTGCTTCGTGCTTTGATTTATCCAAACCGTTCAAAGCCCAATTACGGTCAGCTAAATCAATTGCACCTTTTGAAATATCAAGGCTTGCAACTTTTAATGCGCCACCGAGTCCAGCGTTAACTGAAAATCCGCCTGAGTAGCTAAATAAGTTGAGCACGGTTTTACCTCGGCTCATGTCGCGAACGTATTTGCGGT
>JANOUF010000180.1:0-1760 GCA_031416685.1 Bdellovibrionales bacterium | reverse complement strand
AGCGCAGGGCATTGCCAATGACTTTGACCGATCCGTCGACATGGCAGTCAACAAACTCTGGAGGCAAATGTCCAAGGAGAAAAAGAAGCTTAAGGATTACAAGCATCGATTCCCTGCTCCTGAGCACGACCTAAAGAAAACTGGTTAGAATTATAGATAATATCCGAACTTAATCTTACAGAAAGGCTCCACTTTTTACGTGGGGCCTTTTATATTCTTGTATAAACAAAATTTGTGTCGCAGATCATCTCAATGCCGCACCAACTTCCAGGCTCATTTGATCCTAACCATTCAGATGAAATGATTCAGTTACTCGCCAAAGCGAGTGATCTGTTACTCAGTGGTGCTAACTATGACGCCATGATTGATTCCGTCGCCAAGTTATTGGTTTCAAGCTTAGCCACTTGGTGTGCGATCGACCTCGTTAATGACAAAGGCGAAATCGAGCGAGTAGCGGTTGCACACAAGGACAGCGAAAAAGCGGATCTCGTAAAGCTCGTTTTGACAAAGTATCCACCGCGGCCGACAGCCAAGCGCGGAGTTTACCGTGTCATTGCCACCGGTCAGCCTATCTTAATTCCGCATTTAAGTCGCTCTGATTGGGAGGCGCGCGCCGAGAGCGAGGAGCATCTCCAACTGATTGAGACCCTCGGCTCCTCATCATATATGTGCGTTCCACTTTTAGTCTCAAGCCGCGTCGTCGGCTCAATCATGCTTTTATCTTCTGAGCGAACGTATAGCCAAGAAGACCTCCTAACGGCTGAACGGATTGCCAGCAAGATTTCGATGGCGGTGGATAATGTGGTCATGTTCCGAAAGATGCAGGCAACAATCACGGAATTAAAATCGACTCAGGAGCAACTCATTCAGTCGTCGAAAATGTCGGCGATCGGAACCGTTTGTGCCGGCATCGCTCATGAAGTGAATAATCCGCTCACAGTTGTTCGCCTTTATCTCGAGCACATCGAGAACGCGATAGAAGCTTACGGCATTCAAGACGAGTCCATTCTCCGTTACATGCAAAAGGCAAACACGAACTTAGACCGAGTCGTTGAGATCATTTCCAATATCAAAACCTTTTCACGACAATCTGATTTTTGTTTTGCTACCGTCGATATTACAGCAATCGTGGATACATCTCTGGCACTTTTTGAAGAGCAGTTCCGCGTACAGCGAATCAACGTCGATAAAGCATTTCCCTCCGAACCCGTCTTGCTTGCGGGAGATCCGTCGAGTATTCAGCAAGTGTTCGTAAATATTTTAAGTAATGCGAGAGACGCAATAAATGAACAGCCCCGTTCGGGCGGAGAAATTCGGATAGCTGTCCGAAAAAATGATCGCGATGTCGAAATTGTTATTTCGGATGATGGACAAGGCGTGGCTCCATCAGCCAAAGATCGCGTCTTTGAGCCGTTCTTTACTACAAAACCCGTCAACCAAGGCACGGGTCTGGGGCTCTCTATTTCCCATGGCATCGTTAGCCGCCACCGCGGCGAAATTTCATTCGATTCCGTCGAGGGCCATGGCTCTCGCGTTCGCGTGAGTTTGCCTCTGAACTTCAATCATTAAGCGCTATCTGCTAAATAGGGCAGGCGCTTGGCTTAAAAACCTAGGCCAAATCCAAGGCAGTTGACCAGCCGCTGACCCCTTGATAGCACTGATTCCTATGAAAAATTATTTGTTCACGAGCGAATCGGTTTCCGAAGGTCACCCAGACAAAGTTGCAGATCAAATCAGCGACGCAGTTTTAGATGCAATGC
>JANOUF010000179.1:0-3476 GCA_031416685.1 Bdellovibrionales bacterium | reverse complement strand
AGCAGTAAAATACGGCTCAGGGCCTAAGTTCTTTTCGAAAACTGGAGACATAAGAGTCGTGATATCGCCAAGCGCCTTATTATAGTCGCCAGCTTTACCTTTGGTATGTGCGCGCTCTTCAATTGCTGTCACCCAAAAGTCCGAATTTTGTGGGACTTCAGAGTATGACTTTTCTGCCCCTGCGAAATCGCCGGCTTGGTACTGCGCGCGAGCGCGAGTCATGATCAAATAATCAACAGGCAGACCGGCTTTTTTAAATTCTGCATTCGACGGAAGAATCGCGAGAGCTTTTTTCGGCTCGTCAAACTTCATTGAAGCCAAAGCAAGGCGCAATTTCTCAACCAATGCTTTAGATGAAAGTGATGAATCTCCTGCCGCTCTTTGCAACGCGTTCATGTACGAAGCTTTATTTGCAAAGTTGATCGACAATGAGTTTGCGTTGAGCGCAGTCCATTGTACTTCGGACTTCTGCGCTTTCGCTTCTAGAGCGAGAGCAGAAGACGCCACTGTGCTGGCTACTATAATGCTTAAAATCGCTCTTGTGATCATCATATCATGAATCCAATTCCGAGTGAAAATGCAGTCGTACCTTGTTCGCGTTCGCCTGAATAAATTTTGTCTGTGTAGTTTTGGTAACGAGCTTCAATACGCGAAGTGAAATGCTTCGACCACCAAATACCAACGCCGCCACCGGCTGTCCAAGTAGGAGACGTTGAATTCTGAGTTTTCATTTGGCCGTATCCGCCGAGCATGTAAACGTCGAACTGCGAAATACCTACGTTAAAGAAATTCAATTTTCCGTAAAGTGGGTAAAGTGTGACCGTCGCCATAGTTGAAGAAACCGGGCTATCGACGGCAGGGCGCGAATACGGATCTTGTGCGGCTCCGTTTTTCGTTGCTTCGTCAAATACGCGAGTGCCTTCAGCTGACAAGCTATTGTAAGCGTTGAAATGGCGAACGCCGATTGAGAATGCAGGGATGATATGGAAATCAGCCAAGAAACCCAATTGATTTGTTTCGATGTAAGAATCGCCGCCAGCTACTGTTCCGTAGTTAACGCCGAATTCGAAACGCATATTGCGATCGACCGAACGGTTTTGAACAACACGAATGCGGTTGTCCGCATCGATGGCTTTCGCGCGTTCCGCGATGCCTTTGTTCGAGCCGAGGGAGTCAAGATCACTGATAAGTGATCGTTTCGCCATTGCTGTAGACGCTGTCATTACGACTGCGAGGGTTGCGATTAAGAGTCTCATTTTTTAGCTCCTGCTGCAGGGGCAGCTTGAGTAGTTGATGCGGAAATAGAAGCACCAGCTACTGGAGCTGGTGGAGTTGCTTTTTTGGTTTGTGCTGCAGGTGCTGGAGTAGCTGCAGGCGTAGCTTGTGCTGGAGCCGGAGTTGCTTTAGCTGCTGCTGCAGCTGCTACCGCATCTTTGCGAGCTTGTTCTTTTTGTGCCGCTGCTGCACGTTTTTCAGAAGCTGCTGCTTCCGCTGCAACTTCTGCTTCAGATGCATCGCGAGTCACTTCGATCACGATGTTTTGTGCCGGAGCCGCAACATTCGTGACTTTGTTCACAACTGAAATTGACGCAATCATAAGGAAGCTACGTTCAGACTTATGTTGGTTCATCAAGCGTTGCACTAAAAGGTGGAGGATTTCTGAGTCAACTTTAAGGTCGAAACGGAATTTGCCTGAACCAGCTTCTTTTGCAGCAGAAACGCGTGTGATCGCAGACGACATATCATAGGCAGGTTTTGCACCAGAAGAAGCCGTCGTGTCGAAATCAACATTTAAAGAGAGATCCGCCGCGCGTGAGCGTGCTGCTGAAACTTCAACTTTGATTGACTGATCTTTCAAAGATTCGAATTTCGCAGTGCGAGTGTATCGAATTTCCGAAAGCGACGCAGTCGATTTGGTACGTTTCACAACAACGCCAACTTTAGTTTCGCAAGTGCTACCGATTTTCAATAAAGAGCTTGGGCTCAATACAACATTGAATGTGCGGATGTCGGTATCGCGTGCGATGAATCCATTCGGAGCTGAATACGACATTACGTACTCGACTCCGTCATTCGTCGATTTAACGCGGCTTAGGGTGATTGAATTTTTAGAAACTTCTTCGTTAGAAGTTCTAACTACTGCAACCGAATCGCGAGTTTGGCCATAGAGGCCGCGCAAAACCACTGTGTGTGTTCCGCGATCGCCTTCAACGACTTCCATCGTTGGGTCTGTGTCGATGGCAACGCCGCAATCGTTAAATTGCTGTTGAACACTGTTACGAGTGTTCGTTGGAACGTCTTTGCCGACAACTGACTGATATCTTTCAGTCGGGTCTGAAGATTTGCCACCGCAACCGGCGAGCGCACTTCCTAGGGCTGTTAGTATTAAAAGCTTCTTCATATTCGACCTCTTTTTAACCTTGATTCAATCGTTTAAAATTAAATGGATAGTTTACTTTTACTGCTACGTTGCCTTTAGGGCGTGGAAATCTCCAAGCGCGGAGCTTGTTCACGATGCAAGACTCAACTGAGCTTGAGCCCATGCTTGAAGATGCAACTGACGCTGAAGAAACCGAACCTGAAGGACCAACTAAGAACTTGATCATCACGCGGCCGCCAAGGCCTGGGTTCGACTGAAGTCCTTTTTCGAAGCAATATACAGCTTGTCCACGATTACGTTCGATGACCGCTTGAATTTGATCGCGATCGAGACCGCCTTCAACTGAAGCATCATCCGAAAGTGGCAAGTAATAACCACCAGAACGACCCGCCATACCGACGTGACCGTAACCAGCTTGTCCTGAACCTTTACCGCGAGTTCCGTTGCCGCCGTAACCGCTCATTGATTCGCCACCACCGATACCGGCAGAGACTAAACCTTTTCCGAGCATACCGCGGTTGTTACCGCCGGCGGCGCGAGTTGAATCAAATCCGAAACCTTGGCTGTTTGATTTCGATTGTGACAATCCGCCAAGACCAGTTGAATTCTTGTTCATTCCACCGAGTGCACCAAGTGCGCCCATTTTATTAAGTGAATCGCCGCTACGATCGCTAACACCTTTTGATTTACCAAGACGAGTCGTTACGACTTTTTTAACAACTGCTTTTTTACGGAAGCGCTCAGGTTGTTTCTTTTCAACTTTTTGTTCGCTCATTTGAACGACTTCGACTGGCTTTTTGATTTGATCTTGTTTGAAGACAGTTACGACTTCAACTTCAGGTTCAGCAGTAACAGCAGAAATAATCGCGCTGATACCAAGAATAAGTGCCAAAGCACCAACTTGAATTGCTGAAGTCCATTTAATAAAGAAACCGATATCGCGGTGATCTTTGTCTTCGCGCTCTTTAACATCAGTCAAAGTCTCTTGAACATCGGCCACGTGTTCAACGCGTCCCCATGTTCCTTTGTAAACAACATCGCCTGGTTTGCTAGACGATTCCGCAAGACCTAGCTTTTGAAACGGCACGCCTTCTTC
>JANOUF010000178.1:0-2429 GCA_031416685.1 Bdellovibrionales bacterium | reverse complement strand
CCATGAGTTCTAAAACATCAGAAACCGCTTTGTTCACTGAAACTGAGCCAATTTGATCCGGCAAATCTCCACGGGCAACGTTAAGAAGGGATCGAATTAGATGAGAGACGCGGTCGATCTGCGCAAGAATAATATCGACGTTCTTCTTTACTGCCTCATCGCCTGCGACCTGCATCGCTAGATACTCGGCGCGCCCACGAATCACACCGAGTGGTGTTCCGATCTCATGGGCAAGGCTTGACGATAGCATGCCAATCGAAGCCATGCGATCCTGTGAAATCGCTTGCGCTCTCATTAGGGTACGGTGAATCGCATACAATATTGATCGATCGAGAAGGTAGGAACTTAAGTCTGATTTATTTAAAAAATCGGCAGCACCAAGACGAATTGCTTCTCGCGAAGTCGCTTTATCCTGGTATGCAGTCAAAAGAATCATCGGTGTGCGGATTCCACGGCGTGAAGCTTCTTTGATTAGCTCAACCCCTGTATCCGCTCCCAATCGGTAATCGACGAGACAAGCATCGAATGGCCTTGATGCGATCGTCTGAAGAGCGCTCTTTAAGTCAGGTGCCCATTCGAGCTTGTAGGCTTGGTCTTTGCTCTCACTTAAAATATCCCGAACAACTACGAACTCATCTTCGTCATCATCGACAAGAAGAATGTGCAGGGGTCGTTCGTTCTGGGTCAAGTTCGTCTCCGCGTGGGAAGCTCGACAATTTCAAACCAATAGCGACCAATCTCGCGTGTAATAGCCACCAACGATTCAAAAGTGACGGGCTTAGAAATAAATGAGTTAACTCCTAAGTTGTAAGAGCGAAAAATATCTTCTTCCGCCTTTGAAGTCGTGAGAACAACAACGGGAATATCGCGTAACTCAGGGTCAGATTTAATTTCACGAAGAGCCTCTCGGCCATCTTTCTTGGGCATATTTAGATCAAGCAAGATAAGACCTGGTCGTGGAGAAGACTCTCCATTTTTAAAAAATTTCCCTTTGCGGTGGAGGTAGTCCATTAACTCTTCGCCATCTTCAACAAAGACCAAATTGTTATGGAGCCGATTTTCTTCGAGAGCTTCTCGAATCATCATGCGGTCTTCGGCGTCGTCGTCAGCAACAAGCAACGTTATTGGCTTTCGATTCGGAGCCATTAGTCGCTCCTCTCTTGCCTTAATGGCAGTGAAATAATAAAAGTACTTCCATGGTCAGGCAGGCTTGATGCCGTAATCGTTCCGCCGTGACGTTCAACGATGCGTCTGACAACAGCTAAACCCACTCCGGTTCCTTCGTACTCGAGCTTTCCATGCAGGCGCTGAAAGATGGTAAAAATACGGTCGAGATATTTTTCCTCAAAACCAATTCCGTTATCACGTATTGAAATTCTGCAATAGCCTGCGCTCTCAACGACATCTACCTTCACAACAGGAGGTATATTCGGTTTATGGAACTTCAAAGCGTTACCAATAATATTCTGAAACACTTGGCGCATCTGTGACGGATCAGCGTCGACGGTTGGCATTTTGCCGATTTCGACCTCTGCGTGCGTTTGCTCTATACGAACCTCTAGATCCGACAACACACCGCTAATCACTTCGTTCAAATCTGTCGCGGCAAAAGCCTTCGCATTTGAGTGGACGCGTGAGTAACTTAACAGATCATCGATCAACGTACGCATACGACCGGCCGCTGAGACCATTCGCTCTAAGTAATCGCGACTATCCTCTGCCAGCGCATTGTCCGCTTTTGCTTTGAGCCGTTCACCAAACGTAAGAATTTTTCTGAGTGGCTCTTGTAGGTCGTGCGCTGCAATTGAAGCGAAGTCTTGGAGCTCTTGGTTACTGCGCTCAAGTTTCCCCGAATAGATTTTCATGCGCTCTTCAGCTATTTTTCGCTGCGTGATCTCGTAGCGAATGGAAACATACTGATAGATTTTTCCGTTTTCATCGAGGAAAGGAACGATCGTGGTGTTCACCCAATAGAAAGTGCCGTCTTTCGCGCGGTTTTGGATTTCCGCTTCCCAGACCTGACCGCTTGAAATGCACTTCCACATTTCAACGAAAAATTCTCTCGAGTGATAACCTGAATTTAGGATTCGATGATTTTTGCCAAGCAGCTCTTCTCGGAAATATTTAGAAATCTGGCAGAATTTATCATTTACGTGGATGATGGTACCCGCTCGATCGGTAATCGCAACGATCGCTGAGCGGTCGAGCGCATCGCGAATACTAACCACTTCCCGTTCTGCAGAGATTTTTTGAGGTTCCATATTCTACTCGTCTTGCTCTTCTTGAGATTCTTCGTCAGTTACCCAGCCAAATTCTCTTTCTTTGCGATATAACGTACGACGGCTGATCCCAAGGATTTGTGCAGCCTTTTCTTTTTTGCCGCCCGTTTTCTCTAGAATGTAACGCATATATCGTTTTTCGAGTTCCTC
>JANOUF010000177.1:0-14534 GCA_031416685.1 Bdellovibrionales bacterium | reverse complement strand
TGAATGATCTCGCCGGCTTCGATGAGCGGTGTGATCATGAGGCCATCTTCAGCTCCGCAATCATCTTCAACGATAATAACGTCTTGTGCGACGTCAACGAGACGACGAGTGAGGTAACCAGAGTTCGCTGTTTTAAGAGCGGTATCGGCAAGACCTTTACGAGCACCGTGAGTCGAGATGAAATATTGAAGAACCGTTAGACCTTCACGGAAGTTTGCCGTGATTGGTGTCTCGATGATCTCACCGCTCGGTTTCGCCATTAGACCCCGCATACCTGCGAGCTGACGAATCTGAGCAGCAGAACCCCGCGCACCTGAGTCCGCCATGACGAAGATTGGGTTGAAAGAAGGTCCCTTGACGAGTTTACCGTCGACCATGAACTCTTCTTTTTCAATCTCGGCCATCAATTCTTTTGCGACCTTGTCACCGGTTTGCGCCCAGATATCCACAACCTTGTTGTAGCGCTCACCATCCGTGATCAAACCTTCATCGTACTGCTGTTGAATCTCGGTTACTTGCGCTTCTGCAGCAGCAAGCATCGAGTTTTTCGAATCTGGGATGATCATGTCATCAATACAGATCGAAATACCGGCAGTCGTTGAATATTTAAAACCGTATTCCATCAAACGGTCAGCCAAGATCACGCAAGATTTAGCACCCGCTACGCGGAAGCTTGTGTCGATCAAAATTGCCAACTGTTTCTTCGTCATAACTGTATTCACAGCTGAGAAAGGAACTTCCGGTGGAACGATATCGCTCAAAATTGCGCGACCCACTGACGTCTCTTCGAGTTTTCCTTTAATACGTACTTTGCAAGCCGCTTGGAGATCCACGTGGCCCATTTCATAAGCGTAAGAAAGCTCATCAACGTTAGCAAATGTGCGACCAGTACCTTTCGCGCCGAGACGAATACGAGTCATCCAATACATACCCAAGACGATATCTTGAGTTGGGTTGATGATCGGTTTTCCGTTCGCAGGAGAAAGGATGTTGTTCGTCGACATCATGAGTACGCGTGCCTCAACCTGTGCTTCCACTGAAAGAGGAACGTGTACGGCCATTTGGTCACCGTCGAAATCGGCGTTGAACGCAGTACAAACAAGTGGGTGAAGCTGGATCGCTTTACCTTCGTGAAGAACGGGTTCGAACGCTTGAATACCAAGACGGTGAAGTGTTGGAGCGCGGTTCAAGAGAACCGGATGCTCTTTTACGACGTCTGAGAGAATATCCCAAACTTCCACTGTCTCTTGTTCAACGAGTTTCTTAGCTTGCTTGATTGTCGTCGAGAAACCGCGCTCTTCGAGTTTGTTGTAAACAAACGGTTTGAAGAGTTCGAGTGCCATCTTCTTTGGAAGACCGCACTGATGCAATTTCAAGTGAGGACCGACAACGATAACCGAACGACCAGAGTAGTCGACCCGTTTACCGAGTAGGTTCTGACGGAAACGACCCTGCTTACCTTTCAACATGTCTGAAAGAGAGCGAAGTGGGCGCTTGTTCGGGCCAGTGAAGGTCTTACCGCGACGACCGTTATCCAAGAGGGCATCGACCGCTTCTTGAAGCATACGCTTCTCGTTACGAATGATGATATCTGGAGCGTTTAACTCTTGAAGGCGCTTCAATCGATTGTTCCGGTTGATGACGCGACGATAAAGATCGTTCAAATCCGAAGTCGCGAAACGACCGCCGTCGAGAGGAACGAGAGGACGAAGATCTGGCGGAATTACCGGCAAAGCTTCGAGCATCATCCACTCTGGCTTGTTGATTGAGTCTTTGAAAGCCTCAACAACCTTTAGGCGCTTCGTGAGCTTCTTGATCTGCGCTTCTGATTTCGTGTCCTTCAACTCCATACGAAGTTTTTTAGACAAGTACTCCGGATCGATCTTGCGTAAGAGATCGCGAACGGATTCGCCACCCATGCCGGCTTTGAAGTTTGGGCCGAACTCGTTCAAAGCATTTTGATATGCTTCTTCACCGAGGACTTGGCCTTCTTCAAGAGTCGTCTCAACTGGATCAATTACGACGTACGCTTCGCAGTAGAGAACCTTCTCAACGTCTTTCAAAGAAAGATTGAGGAGGTTACCGATACGCGAAGGGAGCGAGCGCAAGAACCAAATGTGCGCGACCGGTGTCGCTAGCTCAATGTGGCCAAGGCGTCCACGACGTACTTTGGATTGAGTCACTTCGACGCCGCATTTTTCACATACGACACCGCGATACTTCATCCGCTTGTACTTACCGCACAAACATTCGTAATCCTTAATCGGACCGAAAATCTTCGCGCAGAAAAGACCGTCACGCTCTGGTTTGAACGTGCGGTAGTTAATAGTTTCTGGTTTTTTTACTTCACCGTAAGACCAACCACGGATCATCTCTGGCGATGCCAAAGAGACACGAACAGCATCGAAGCTGAGTGGATCTTTTGGTTTATCGAAAAAATTTAATAAATCTTTCAAGTTCTACCTCTTAAATGCCCGAGGGCGCTTAGCCCTCTCCACGGCTTACTGTTCAATGTTTTCTTGTTTATCAGTCAGAATGTCGGACTCGATGAGTTCAACATTCAATGCTAACGACTGAAGCTCTTTTACTAGAACGTTAAACGATTCAGGCAAGCCTGGTTCGAGAACGTTTTCGCCCTTCACGATGCTTTCGTACATACGTGTACGGCCTGCAACGTCGTCCGACTTAACCGTGAGGAATTCCTGCAACGAGTAAGCGGCACCGTAAGCTTCGATCGCCCACACTTCCATCTCCCCGAGTCGCTGACCACCGAACTGTGCTTTACCACCGAGCGGCTGTTGGCTGACGAGGGAATAAGGTCCGATAGAACGCGCGTGGATCTTTTCTTCAACCAAGTGATGCAGCTTCAGCATGTACATCACGCCGACTGTCACCGGGTTTTGGAATGCTTCGCCTGTACGACCATCGAACAGGATCATTTGTCCGTTCTCAGGAACTTGTGCACGACGAAGAAGATCTTTTACATCTTTTTCACGAGCGCCATCGAATACCGGAGTACCTACGTGTACGCCGCCTTCCATGCGCTTGATCATCTTCTTAAGTGAAGCGTCGTCGGCACCCTCGATCACTTTGTTGACGTCAGCGTCAGCAAACGTGTCTTTGAGCGACGTACGAGCTGCATCCGCTTGGTATTTCTCCAGGTGCGTTTGCAATTGTTCACCTAAGTTTTTCGCAGCCCAACCTAAGTGGACTTCGAGGATCTGACCGATGTTCATACGTGAAGGAACGCCGAGCGGGTTCAGAACCATGTCGACCGGACGACCGTCTGCCAAGTACGGCATGTCTTCCATCGGCATGATACGAGAAACGACACCCTTGTTACCGTGGCGGCCGGCGAATTTGTCACCGACTTGAAGCTTACGTTTAATCGCAACGTAAACTTTTACCATCTTGATAACGCCAGGAGGGAGTTCGTCACCTTTTTTGAGGCGATCGAATTTCTCGCTGAACACCATTTTCACTGCATCAAGCTGGTTACGAGCACCATCGATGATACGTGAAACTTGGAATTCCAAGTCAGATTCAAGTGGAACGTAGTTCAAGAGTTCGAATGGAATCGACTCAAGATCTGCTTCCGAAATCGTCTGACCTTTAGAGAGGAGTTTTTGTGAACCGTCTTCATTCAAGAGAACGCCAGTTGTCGTCTTGCCGACGAGAACTGTCTTTAGCTTAGAGAGAGCGTTGTTACGAATAACGTTCTGCTCAACTGCCAAATCCTTCTCAAGTTTTTTACGTTTCTCATCGATGATCTGTTGTAAACGCTCGTCACGGTCTGAACCTTCGCGGCTATAGACTTGAGCGTCGATAACAGTTCCGTATACGCCTGATGGAACACGAAGAGACGTGTCACGAACGTCGCCGGCTTTTTCACCGAAGATCGCGCGCAATAGTTTCTCTTCAGGTGAAAGTTGCGTTTCACCTTTTGGCGTTACTTTACCAACGAGGATGTCTCCAGGGCGAACTTCCGCACCGATGCGGACGATACCTGAGGTATCGAGGTCTTTTAGGGCCTCTTCACCGACGTTCGCGATATCGCGTGAGATTTCTTCTTTACCGAGTTTCGTATCGCGAGCAACACACTCAAACTCTTCGATGTGAATCGAAGTGTAAGTGTCTTCCTTCATGAGGCGTTCAGAAATGAGGATCGAGTCCTCGAAGTTGTAGCCCATCCAAGGAGTGAACGCGACCGTGATGTTCTGACCAAGAGCCAACTCACCGAGTTCCGTCGAAGGACCGTCGGCGATGATGTCACCCTTGCGAACAGTGTCGCCTGAGTAAACGATCGGCTTTTGGTTAAAGCATGTGTTCTGGTTTGTACGCTGATACTTCGTCAGGTTGTAGATGTCGACGTTCGCGCCGAGTTCTCCGCCTTTTGCGAAACGGCGAACAACGATACGAGATGCATCGACTTCTTCAACGATACCGTCGTTTTGCGCAACAACGCTTGTACCAGAGTCGCGCGCAACTAAGCGCTCAACACCTGTACCAACAAGTGGTGCACGTGAACGAAGGAGTGGAACGGCCTGACGTTGCATGTTCGAGCCCATTAACGCGCGGTTGGCGTCATCGTGCTCGAGAAACGGAATCAAGCTTGCCGCGATAGAAACGAGCTGGCTTGGAGACACGTCCATCAACGTAACTTTATCTTTATCAACTGTTTCGTACTCGCCATTGATACGGCAAGTGACGTGATCAGCACTCAAAGTATCAACTGCATTGTCACGAGTTGCTTGCGCAATGTAGTGACCCGACTCTTCAAGAGCGGACATGTAGTTAATGTCTTTTGCTACTTTACCGCCACCAACTGGACGATACGGAGTCTCAATGAATCCGTAGTTGTTGATACGAGCGTAAGTTGCAAGAGACGCAATAAGACCGATGTTTGGACCCTCTGGAGTTTCAATTGGACAAATACGTCCGTAGTGAGTTGGATGAACGTCACGAACTTCGAACCCCGCGCGGTCACGAGTCAAACCACCAGGTCCAAGAGCTGACAAGCGGCGCTTGTGCGTGATCTCAGAAAGTGGGTTCGTTTGATCCATAAACTGCGAAAGCTGAGAAGCGCAGAAGAATTCTTTTACGACTGCGTTCACAGGTTTTGCGTTCACGAGATCATGCGGCATCATTGTCTCAACGTCTTGGAGACTCATGCGTTCACGGATTGCGCGCTCCATACGAACGAGACCGATACGGTACTGGTTCTCGAGAAGCTCGCCCACTGAACGAACGCGGCGGTTACCAAGATGATCGATGTCGTCGATCTGACCGCGACCGTTTTTAAGGTCGATAAGAGTCTTCACAACAGACAAGATGTCTTTTTTCGTAAGCGTGCGGTGATCAACCGGGCACTCTTCGAATGGAATACTGAAGCGGTGATTGATTTTCAAACGGCCGACTTCAGAGAGATCGTAAGTTTCTGGATCAAAGAACAAACGATTGAAGAATGTAGATGACGCTTCTTGAGTTGGCGGTTCGCCTGGGCGAAGACGCTTGTAGATCTCAACGAGCGACTCTTCCATCGTGTTAACTTTGTCGACGATGAGAGTGTTACGAAGGTAAGGGCCTACTGAAAGACCGTCGAAGAAAATAAGGCTAAATTCTTCGATACCAGATCCGAGTGCGCGCTCCAAAATGTCTTTCGACATCTCAGCGTTCGCATCGGCGATGATCTCGCCCGTGCTCTCGTCGATAATTGGTTTTGCAATGACTTTTCCTTCGAGATCTTCAGTCGTAACTTCCATCTCTTTAAGGTCAAGTTGAGTGACACGTTTAACAACTGCACGTGTGATACGGCGACCTTGCTTGACGAGAACTTCGCCAGACTTAGGATCAATGATATCAACAAGCGCACGTTGGCCGGCCATACGCTCGATGTCGAGGTTGCGCCAGAGCTTACCTTTTTTAACGATAACTTTATCGAGATCGTAGAAGTACTCGAGGAGCTGCTCAGTTGTGTAACCGAGTGCTTTCAGGAGAATTGTAACCGGGAACTTCCGGCGACGATCGATACGTACGTAGAGAAGGTCTTTTTGGTCGAATTCAAAATCGAGCCATGAACCGCGATAAGGAATTACGCGTGCCGAGTAAATAAATTTACCGGAAGCGTTGTTCTTACCACCGTCATGATCGAAGAAGACGCCTGGTGAGCGATGTAACTGGCTCACGACAACACGTTCAGTGCCGTTGATGATGAACGATCCGTTCGTTGTCATCAGCGGAATTTCACCGAGGTATACGTCTTGTTCTTTAACGTCGCGAATGCTTCGCGCTTCTGTTTGTTCATCAACATCGAACACGATCAATCGAAGTGTGACCTTGATCGGTGCCGCGTATGTCATTCCCCGCTGACGGCATTCATCAACGTCGTACTTAGGCGGTTCAAGCGTATACGCTACGAACTCTAAGCTCGAGGTGTTGTTGAAGTCGCTAATTGGAAAAACTGAGCGGAAAACGCCATTCAAACCTAGTTCGCCGCGGCGATCTGGGTCGACGTCTTTTTGCAGGAAAGCTTCGTAAGAAGACTTCTGCAATTCGATCAGATTTGGGATGTCGATCACATGCTTGTTTTTAGCAAATGATTTCCGGATTCGGAGGTTCGAGGCTGTAACTGGAGTAGTACCCATTCCCTCTCCTATAGAGTGGAGGTCTTATTTACTTAAAACAAAAAATGCGGAAGACCCGAATAGGTCTCCCGCTACAAACGTCAAAATACAAAATTACTTGATAGTGACTTTAGCGCCGGCTTTTTCGACGATTTCTTTAATCTTCGCCGCTTCTTCTTTAGTCACGCCTTCTTTGAGGGCCTTAGGAGCGCCTTCAACTAGGTCTTTTGCTTCTTTAAGACCCAAGCCAGTTACTGCGCGAACTTCTTTGATCACGTTGATCTTGTTAGCGCCTGCATCTGAAAGGATAACGTCGAACGCTGTTTGCGCTTCAGCAGGAGCAGCACCAGCAGCAGCGCCGCCAGCAGATGCAACTGCAACAGGAGCAGCAGCAGAAACGCCCCACTTCTCTTCAAGAGTTTTAATGAGTTCAGCCAATTCGATTACTGGCATGCCTGAAAGATAATTTACTACTTCTTCTTTATTGAGAGCCATTTGCTCCTCCACATTCATTTAAGTTAAAAATTTAAATTCAAAAAAATAATTCTACTGAGCACGAAGCTATTAAGCTGTCGCGCCATCTGCTTGCTGATCGTGTTTCGCTTGCAGAACTCGAGCGAACCCGGTTGGTACTGCACTGAGCGTACGAACAAATCCAGCCATAGGGGCCTGGAATAGTCCGAGCAACTGTGCACGAAGTACGTCTTTACTTGGGAGACTAGCGAGCGCTTTAACGTTTTGTGCGTTAAGGCGTTTACCGTCCATCAAGCCTGACTTCAGCTGAAGAAGTTCAACTTCTTTAGAAAAATCTGAAAGAGCTTTCGCGCTTGCAGATGCATCTTCGTAAGCGAACACAACAGCGTTCGTACCGATGAAAGAATCTTTCATCGCTTCGTGGCTTTCAGGGAGACCCTGAAGTGCACGAAGTGCCAGCGTATTGCGAACGACCTTCATCTCGGAACCCGCAGGGCTGAGCTTCTTACGAAGCGTCGTGACTTGTTCAACAGTCATCCCTTTGTAGTCGACGAGAAAGGCCGCCTTAGCTTTACCGAATTTCTCGGCAAGCATCGCGATCTCTGAAGATTTTTGTTCTTTAGTGATCAATGGCATAGGCATTTCCTCCTTTCTATAGATTCACGCGCATCCATGAATGACTCCGTAATTGAAGCCGTTCATTCGAGCGTTAGGAGGAAAAGAAAATATCTTTACCCTCGTCACATCTCGGTAGGTTTAAAGCGGAGCTCCGCCCTGATTAAGTACCCCTGCTGAGGTACACCTACTGTCTTTGATCGCGAGTTTGGTAATTTCGGGCTGCATACTCGCCGCAGCCACATTTTTATTTAATTTTTAAAATCGAAATACAATTCGGTCCGCGCCAACAATTAGGCGATATGACCCTGAGCTTCGTGCACATCGATCTTCAAGCCAGGACCCATCGTTGTCGATACGGTCATTTTTTGAAGGTAGATGCCCTTTGCAGAAGCCGGCTTCGCTTTTACAACCGCACCCAAAAGAGCGAGGAAGTTGTCGCGAAGTTTTTCTGCGCCCATTGATTTACGGCCGATACCTGCATGGATAATCCCTGCTTTATCGACACGGAAATCGAGCTTACCGCGTTTTTCAGCTGCAACTGTGTCTGCAACGTTCATTGTCACAGTTCCAACTTTTGGATTCGGCATCAAGCCCCGAGGTCCAAGGACCTTCGCAACTTTTGAAACCGTCGCCATCATGTCAGGAGTTGCAATCGCTTTATCGAATTCGAGCCAACCGCCGTTGATTTTCTCAACGAGATCGTCTGCGCCTACGAAATCCGCGCCTGCATCTTTTGCTTCTTTTTCTTTGAGACCTTTTGCAAATACGAGAACGCGAACTGCTTTACCAAGACCGTGAGGCAATGCGATTGCGCCACGAACTTGTTGATCAGATTGCTTTGGGTCGATGCCGAGATTGATCGCAACATCTACTGACTCGTCAAACTTTGCTGTACCCGTTTCAACTGCAAGCTTAAGTGCTTCAGAAACGTTGTATGTTTGCGCAGGATTCGTTTTCTTTTTTGCAGCGTCGAAACGCTTTCCACGTTTAATTTCCATTCGCCTACTCCTGCACTTCGAGGCCCATGCTTTTCGCTGTGCCTGCTACTTGTGACATTGCAGATTCAACCTTCAAGCAGTTGAGATCTGGCAACTTGAGAGTTGCGATCTCGCGAATCTGCTTCTGGTTCACCTTTCCAACCTTATCCTTCTGAGGCATTTTCGATCCCGATTGGATCTTAACAGCCTGTTTTAACAGAATAGATACCGGTGGCGTCTTGGTGATGAAGGTAAACGAACGGTCCTGAAATACAGTAATGATCACTGGGATAATGGTGTCGCCCTTACCCTGAGTGCGAGCATTGAACTGCTTGCAGAATTCCATAATGTTTACCCCATGCTGGCCGAGCGCCGGTCCAACGGGAGGCGCTGGATTTGCCTTCCCTGCCGGTATCTGGAGCTTGATCATTCCAGTTACTTTTTTTGCCATTTTCCCACTCCTAAACAACTTGGGGGTAGAGAGGCTAACGCCTCTCTAGTTAATACTAATCTATCTTCTAAACTGCCCGCGCTTTCGCGCTCTCAATAAAACTACTGCTTCTCGACTTGGATGAAATCGAGTTCAACAGGAGTCGGACGACCGAAGATGCTCACAAGCACCTTCACTTTGCCCTTGTCCTCGTTGATTTCTTCGACGGTGCCGTTGAAATTTGAGAACGGACCATCAACAACCATGACGCTCTCACCAACTGAGAACTTCACTTTTTGTTTTGGTTTCTCAGCGCCTGTTGCCATTTGCTGAGTTACGCGAACAACTTCATTCTCTGGAACCGGAGAAGGCTTTGAACCACCTACGAAACCTGTGACCTTCGAAGCTGTTTTTACCAAGTGCCAAGTTTCATCATTGAGCAACATCTGAACAAACAGATAGCCCGGGAAAAACTTGCGCGACTTTGTCTGCTTTTGACCCTTCACGAGTTCAACTACGTTTTCAGAAGGAATCAGGATATCGCCGAAGAACTCTTCTTTCTTCAAAGAGCGAATGCGCTCTTCAATCGAGTTCTTCGCTGTGTTTTCACAGCCAGTGTGGACGTTGCAGATGTACCATTTCTTTTCCACGTACATTTCCTCTTAGACCGTTAAGTTCAAATTCAAGATTGCATCGATCGCGTAGCTTGAGATGATGTCAAAGCCGCCGATAATGAACCCACAGATCACGAGCATCACACACACAACAATCGTCATAGCTGTCGTGTCTTTCCGCGATGGCCACACGATACGCAAAAGTTCCGAAACAACTTCATCCGCCCACGCAACGATCTTCGGACTGATCTGAAGAATGGCGAAAACTCCGATACCGAAGAGAACGGGAACAAAATGCAAAGCCATGTCGGTATTAAGTGTGCGAGCAACCTGGCCTGAAACCATACTGGCCGCTGTCGTAATCAAAACTTTAAGGACCACCCAAGCAAGAATGCCTGTGATCATGAAGCTCATTGTGATGATCTTCTTGTTGTTATTTTCCATGTGCTGTAACCCCAACCCTAATTCATAACCAACGAGTAACTATGCCTAATCACTGAGTTTTCAGTGAAATTGGCAGGGCAGGAGGGACTCGAACCCACGACCCTCGGTTTTGGAGACCGATGCTCTACCAACTGAGCCACTGCCCTAAACCTAAAGCAAAACTATTGGCTAAACCGCTGAGTTCTATCTTCTTTCTTTTAGAAAGTAAAACCCAAAAAATACAATCGGGGACATACCTTAGGAGGTGGCTCGAATGCCACCGTGCCTTTTGGGAAGTCCCCGCTTGCAGCGTTTAGCTTTTAGAAGACCAGCGAACCGGTCTTCACATTTCAGTTCTAATCCTACTCGTCGGCTACTCTACGATGTCAGTTACGACACCGGCGCCAACTGTACGGCCACCTTCGCGAATCGCGAAGCGGAGACCTTTTTCCATAGCGATTGGAGCGATGAGCTCAACTGCCATATCAACGCGGTCACCAGGCATAACCATGTCTGTACCCTCTTTAAGAGTTACGACACCAGTTACGTCAGTTGTACGGAAGTAGAACTGAGGGCGGTAGCCGTTGAAGAATGGCGTGTGACGGCCACCTTCCTCTTTCGTGAGGATGTATGTTTCGCCTTTGAATTTCTTGTGTGGCTTGATTGTTCCAGGAGCTGCCAATACTTGGCCGCGCTCAACTTCTTCTTTCTTAGTACCGCGAAGGAGGCAACCACAGTTGTCGCCAGCTCGGCCTTCATCAAGAAGTTTACGGAACATTTCGATGCCTGTGATTGTTGTTTTCACAGTTGGGGTAAGACCTACGATCTCGACGTCTTGACCAACTTTAATGATACCGCGCTCAACACGACCAGTAACAACCGTACCGCGACCTGAGATCGAGAATACGTCTTCCACTGGCATCAAGAACGGCTTATCAACAGCGCGCTCTGGAGTTGGGATGTAACGATCAACTTCAGCCATAAGTTTCAAGATCGCATCTTTGCCGAGTTCTGGCTTAGTGCCTTCAAGCGCGCAAAGTGCAGAACCTTTTACGATTGGAATGTCGTCGCCAGGAAATTCGTACTTCGAAAGAAGTTCGCGAATTTCAAGTTCAACGAGATCAAGAAGTTCAGCGTCGTCAACCATGTCCACTTTGTTCATGAACACCACGATTGAAGGAACGCCGACCTGACGAGCAAGAAGAATGTGCTCGCGAGTTTGCGGCATTGGACCGTCAGCTGCACTTACAACCAAGATCGCGCCGTCCATTTGGGCGGCGCCAGTGATCATGTTTTTCACATAATCGGCGTGTCCCGGGCAATCTACGTGTGCGTAGTGGCGATTCTTCGTCGAGTACTCAACGTGTGAAGTCGAGATCGTGATACCACGCTCTTTTTCTTCCGGAGCTTTGTCGATCTGATCGTAGGCCATTGCTGTAGCGCCGCCAGATTCGGCAAGAATCTTTGTGATCGCTGCAGTGAGCGATGTTTTACCGTGATCGACGTGACCGATGGTGCCGATGTTTACGTGCGGCAAGCTCCGGTCAAACTTCTCTTTAGCCATTTGCTATTCCTCCTGAAAGGATCTCTTAATTTTTTTAAATGCCCGGGCCTGCGCCCTCTAAACATTCATTCCTAAATGTAATTCCGCAATTTTCTATGCGGAATTTCTAAATTTTGCAATCACTACTGCCCAGTAACCATCAGAGATGGAGCCCAAGGGGAGAATCGAACCCCCGATCTCGCCCTTACCAAGGGCGTGCTCTACCACTGAGCCACTTGGGCTTAAAACTGGAGCGGGAGACGGGTCTCGAACCCGCAACCCTCAGCTTGGAAGGCTGATACTCTAGCCAATTGAGCTACTCCCGCCCACAAACACCAAAAAACTTGGTGGAGAGTGGAGGATTCGAACCTCCGAAGGCATAGCCAGCAGATTTACAGTCTGCCCCCGTTGGCCACTTGGGTAACTCTCCAGTTAATACCGGAATTCATGTATACCAGTCGACCGGTATACATGAATTCCGGTATCACCCCAAAAAAATGGAGCTGCCTATGGGACTCGAACCCGCAACCTGCTGATTACAAATCAGCTGCTCTACCAATTGAGCTAAGGCAGCACACCAAAGAATTCCAACTGCTTGTCAGCTTTTCGCGGCCAAATTGATCGCGGGAAATGCATGAAAAGGAAGGTTTCCTTCAACTGCATGAGACTTTTAAGGGTCCCTTTTTTATACAGTAACGATGAGGTTTACTTTAGAGCCGTTCGGGCAGTCAAAAGATATTTATAGACAAGTGAATTACCGAGGCGAACCTAATTGACGGCAGGTTTCCATCAACGCCATCGCGGCTGCGATCGAAGCGTTGTAACTAGACCCTGTGTCGACTTGTGGCAAACGGACCAACTCATCACACAATCGCTCAGTAGTGATTCTCATTCCGCTGCCTTCCGAACCAACAACCCATGCGACTTTGTCAGGCAGTTTGAGTTCCCACGGAAGTGATTTTCCGGCTTCAGCTAATCCGTAGAGCCAGAATCCTGCGTCTTTGAGTTGTTTTACGACGGGGGCGAAGTTTGTGTGCGATTCGACGGCAACGTGTTCCGCACCACCGCTTGCGATTTTGCAAACGGTCGGAGTCAGGCCAACTGCGCGATCTTCGGGGATAAAAATTGCGGAGGCCCCGGCGAGCCAGGCGGTTCTGAGCATCGAGCCTAAATTGTGAGGATCTTCGATTCCATCGAGAATTAAGACGAGCTGCTTGCCCGGCGCTTCAAGTTTTTTCCAATCGACTTCTGGTTTTGTGGTGACGCGCAGTGCTGCACCTTGGTGGCCGGATCCGAGCGGATTGAGGCTATCGAGCGGCGTTGGTTTGATATCGATTTCCATGACTCTCAGTAGATCACTCATTTTTCGATGTGCTTCAGAATTTTCCCAATCATGGCGGAACAACACTTCTTGGATTGCTTCGGGCCGAGTTTTTATTGTCTCGGTACATGAGTGAATGCCGATGACCCAGCGACCTTCGGTTGAAAATCCGGTTTGCTTTTTCGGTGGCTGCCCATGACGTTGCTGAGGCGCCCCGCTTTTGTGCGCATGTGGTTTTTTATGTGGGTCGCGTCGCTTATCTTTCGAAGGATCGCGACGACTGTCTTTGGTTCCGCGGGATTTCATGTGCATCGTGTAGCATGCAGTGTTGAACTTTTCCAGTTTTGAAAATCATTGCGTGGATTGTATCTGGCGCTACACTTCAGCGATGTCGAAGCTAAATCTACTTTTTGCTGCTGCACTTTTGGTTTTCATTGAGATGAGCTGTGCTCACTCCCCCAATAAGATCGAACGCACTCATACGGTAAAATTATTTGGTGCTCCTCTCGATTGGACATCATATTCGGTGGCGAGTGAGCGAGTTCTTGACGCTAAGATTGATGAGATAAAAAAACTACAGGCGGCTTTTGACCCTGACTGTTACTACAAAAAGGATCCATGCCCTGTTTTGCCAGAGTCACCGGCAACCCGAGAGATTACAGAGCTTAGCGATGCTATTAAATTAGAAACGCTCGGATATTTTGATGTTCGGGTGCTGAAAAACGGAAAAGTGCGACGAGATTTTGGCGGGATTGCACAAGGCTTTGTGCTGCAGCAACTCTATTGCGTGCAAAAGGCGGATTGGAGCGGTGATTTCTCTGGAGATATCTTTGTTGCTCCGGGCGCTCAGCGCGACTGGATTGGAGTCGCCGACCCTCGAATTCCTGAGCTTGATCTAGCGAAAATTCAAATGTCTTCCGGTTGGGTGATGGGCGGAACTTCGCCTGAGTATGGCGATGAATTTAGAAATCCGATTAAAGGTGAAGTGGTAGAAAAGTCTGAATTTGTGAGACTTATTCTTGTCGCAAAACCGGAGTTTGACGGCGGCCGGCTCGATGCATGGGAAACGGCTCTGATGGCTGGTGGGAAACCTTTACTAGACCACCTGTGGGGACTAAAAAAATACTTGGGCAAATGGGCTTATTACTATTTGGCTCGTGATGGAAGCCAGATTTGCTCGCCGAACTTAGTCTGCGACTTGAACCCCTCGACTTCGCCTACTAGAATTAAAGTAGTTTGGTAGATTTCAGACGTCGGAGGATTTTGTGAAGTTAATTTACGCTGTTGGTGCACTACTGATTGGCCAGTTCGCAAATGCTTCATGCATAAATGTTCCGGAGAGAAATCCGGGTGAGAATTGGCAATATGTCGATTCGATGGCAGCTCCCGGGAAACGATTGGCTCCAGCCCCAAACCCAGTTCCGCCGACAGGGCGAGACATTGTGTATGAAGGACGCGGCTGTCCTGCAGGGCGAATCTGTGTCGAGACGATGTACAACATTATTGGCACT
>JANOUF010000176.1:0-2034 GCA_031416685.1 Bdellovibrionales bacterium | reverse complement strand
GCTACTTAGTGGCCTGCGACAGCGTGAAAGTTTTGCTGCTTTTGGCCATTTGTGTGTCCAGCGGGAATTACGCTTCCAAGTTCATCAACGCGGAAAACATCGCCCGTGAGATTTAACGACGCTTTTAATTTTTCCATTGTTTCTGGAACAAACGGATAAAGCATAATCATCAAATTCTTTAATACGTAGAAGCATGAGTAAAGAGCGTCTTTGCGTTGCTCTTCCGGTTGGCGATCATCGTGCGGTTTAAATTGTGCAAACAACGAGTTGATTTGTCGAGCGTAATTCTCAACCGCAAACAACACGGCCGAGTAATCGGCCTTGTTCATGCCGCCAAGATAACGCTGAACAATTTTCGTCGTTTCTTGCTCAACCTTCTCTATCAATTTACCATTAGGAACTTTGCCCTCGAACTTTGAATGCGCGGCAGAGATTGGCTTTTCAAAAGCGGCATTCAAGGGGCCCGCCAAGAACTTGTTCCGCTCGTCAAACGTCGCAAAATCAAAGTCAGAAGCTTTCACTGGCAAACTGAGTAGCGACAGGAAATAGCGAATCTGGTCGGCTGTGTAGCCTTTGTCATCGATGAGTTCATCAGCCATGAAGAAGTTGCCTTTGGATTTGCTCATCTTCTCGCCGTTCACCATCAAATGAAAACAGCTGAAGACCTCCGTCATTTGATACTCACCTAGTTGCGGCTGTCTTTGCGAATCTGCTTGTGTGCCGAGCCACATCGCTCCTTGCATGATCACGTAGAAGAAAACGTTATCTTGTCCTAAAAACTGAAACACTTGAGCTTCAGGATCACACCAGAACTTTTTGTACTCCTCTTCGTTTCGGCCCGCTTTCTTCAGCGCCGTTCTCGAAAACGAGATCGGAGCAATAAGCGAATCAGGCCATACGTAAAGCGACTTGCCCTTAATCTCTGGATCGAGGTCATCAGGAACAGGAATGCCCCATGAAACATCTCGAGTAATCGGACGATGTCCCCAATTATCCGTGATCGTGGATGGTACCCCGTTGGTCGCAAGGAGTTCTTGACCACGGGCGAGCTCGGCTTTGTTGTCGAATAGAACTTCAACTTTTTTCCCTGCAACGTATCGACTCTTATGCTTGGGAAGTTGCTCTTTGAGCGCCTTATACTTTTCCTCATGTACGTTTTCAAAACGAAGCGCGATCAAAACAGTGTTGACCACTTCGTTGTATACCGACTGCCGCCATGATTTCTCTTTGCTTTCGATCCACTTCTTTAATGGGTCGGCCACTTTCCACATGTCGAGCCACCAGTGAGCTGTGTCTTTCAACTCAGGCTTGGCATCGCTTAGTGTGCTTCGTGGATTTATAAGTGCAGTCGGCTCGTAGGTAGAACCGCAAACATCGCATTCATCACTATACGCATCTTTGTTTTCGCACTTTGTATTTGGGCATTGGCCTCGAACAAAACGATCTTGCAAAAAGCGACTCATCTTCGGATCGAACCACTGCTTCGTCACACGTTTTTCTAGAAGTCCATTTTTGAACATGCGACGAAGGAAATCTTGGCTAAGTTCTTTATGATGCGGAAAAGTTTCTTCGCGCGATGTGCCCGAATAGTTATTCACCGAAATCGAGTATCGCTTCAGAGTTTCTTTTTGCTTCGCGTGAATTCCATCAATGAACTCACGAACAGGCTTACCCGCTTGAACAGCGGCTACTTCACTTGTCGAGCCATGATCATCTGATCCCGTGACAAATAAAACGTTCTCATCGCCGATTAACATACGCATCCAGCGCGCGTAAACATCGGGTGGAACAAGTGCGCCAGCTAAGTGACCCAAATGAAGCGGCCCGTTTGCATATGGCATTCCGCCGGTGATAACAGCCTTCTTCGGGCGCTTCACACGTTGCAAAAGAGTCTTAATGTCAGGAGGGCCTTGGTGAGCCGGCTTCATAGTCATCCCCAGCGGCATTCTCAATGCCTACCGAGACATCTAGACCCAAATAAAAGCCCCGGTCAACGACTGGGCCCCGTGCAACCAATATGTATCTGAAGTTTAA
>JANOUF010000175.1:0-5896 GCA_031416685.1 Bdellovibrionales bacterium | reverse complement strand
TGGTCATTGTTATTGCTTTGCCTAAAGCACAGCTTGAATCGAAAGAAGCCCGAAAAATTTTAAGGCCTGACATAAGCCTTAAAGATTTCGTGAGACAGTCAGGCTATCTTGCCGGCTTCGTCGCAGGTTGTTTTCAAAAAGACATCAAGCTTATTGGAGATTCATTTAAAGATATTCTGATAGAGCCGCAACGAGCTCATCTGATTGCCGGCTTTTACGAGGTTAAGGCCGCAGCACTCGCCTCAGGTGCTTTGGCCTGTACAATCTCTGGAGCCGGGCCCGCCGTCTTTGCCATCGCAACAAAGAGCCTTGCGCCAAAAGTAAAACGCGCGATGGTCACAGCCTTTAATACGGCCGGAGTCGGACCGACAAGAGCCTGGATTTCACCAGTCAATAAAAAAGGCTCTCACTTATTATGAAATATATCAGCACTCGCGGTCAGTCTCCGATGCTTACTTTTAGCGAGGCCCTCTTTGCCGGCCTCGCTGCCGACGGCGGCCTCTATGTACCAGAAAAATTTCCTGCTTTTGATGTCGGGAGCTTTCCAATAAACGCATCGTTGAGCCAAGTGGGAGAACTCGTTCTCGGGGGCTTCGTCGAAGAACCCTCTTTCAAAATTTCCTTAGCCGAAATTTGTCATCGCACTTTTAACTTTCCAATTCCACTTGAACCCCTCGATGATTCAACTTGGATGTTAGAACTTTATCATGGTGCTACAGCGGCTTTTAAAGACGTGGGCGCCAGGTTCTTGGCAGAAAGTATTAACGTTCTTGGTGTTAAAGAGCCACAGACAGTTATGGTCGCGACTTCAGGTGATACTGGCAGCGCTGTCGCCGGGGCCTTTTTTAGAAAAGCTAGCATTGAAGTTGTGATTTTATTTCCCAAAGGGAGAGTCTCTGAAGTTCAGCAAAAACAATTGACCTGTTGGGGTGAAAACGTAAAGGCCTTCAGCGTGAGAGGAACATTTGATGACTGCCAGCGCATTGTTAAAGAAGCTTTTCTAGCTCCCCAATGGAAAAAGAAAAATCTTATTAGTGCTAACAGCATCAACGTCATTCGCATCTTGCCTCAAATGGTTTATTACATTTGGGCAAGCTTGAAATACTATCAAAAAACAGGCAAGAAGCCTGGATTTATTATTCCCTCTGGAAATTTAGGAAACGCCTTGGCCGCCATTTGGGCCAAGAAAATGAATTTTCCGATCGGAAAAATCGTGCTGGCCTGTAACGCCAACCGAACCGTGGTTGATTATTTTGAGACTGGAAACTGGAACCCGCGGCCGACGTTAAGCACTCTGGCAAATGCCATGGACGTTGGAAATCCAAGTAACATGGAAAGGCTGCGGTATCTTTACCCAGACTTAGTGAGCTTAGAAAAGGATATTGAGGCGGTTTCAGTCAGCGACGAAGAAATTAGATCCGCCATCCAAGACAGCGATAAGCGATGGGGGCGAATTTTGTGTCCACACACGGCCACGGCCGCCTTTGTTCGGTCCAAACTCCCTGGCACGGACTGGATTATTGTAGCAACGGCCCATCCGGCGAAATTCCGATCGATTGTGCAACCTCTTGTCAGAGATCAGATTGCCTTGCTTCCATCGCTTGAGTTGTTTGAGAAAATGCAAAGTCGATATGAAGAAATCGACCCCACATTGGCCAGTCTATCAAAGCTCCTAACCTAATCTAATACCGGAATTCAAGTATACCAGTCGACCGGTATACCCGAATTCCGGAATGATCCAGAATCAGTTTTCCGCAAACGCCACAGTCGTAATCTCAGATTTCAGAAGATTAAAAATATAAGCGCCAAGCTTGTCAGCTTGATCGCCGATTGGCTCGTTGTTGAGCTTCGCAAGTTTTAATATGGTTTTGCACTCTTGAGCTGATGCATAAGCGGTGTGATAAAAACGCTTCTTCTCTTTCACTGAGCGTTTAGCATTCCCTTCCGAAAGGTTTAGCGAAATCGAACCAGCTGCACGAGACAGTTGTTCGCGAAGATGACCCTTAATCTGAAGTTTTTCAGCTTCATCATAAAACTCAATTGCCAAATCCAAAGTTCTAAATGTCTTCATGTTGTACTCCTTTGTGACTGCAATGTGGTCAGAACTTTGTCCGAGGTGGAAGTCTCTCGAACGCGTTCATTCGCTAGGAACAGATCACCTTTGGCATTTGAATTGAACAATTGCCCAGCGGGGGTCAGATGCCAAAAAAAACAAGCATAGAAATTTGTCATCTAATTCAACAGCCAGATGGTAACCACCAGCTAATTTTGAAAGGCCGTTTAGCAAGAAAATTTCGGCGTGCCCATAAATGCTTGGAAGAGGAACTCGGTCGAACCGTAACTCCAACCCATGCGTTAGTAATTATGATGGATGAAATGATTAGGCTACTCGAAGCGGACATGAAATTGGATAACGAAACATCAAGAGGATAAGGATGAACACAAGTTTTGGAAGTGAAGATGTTAGAAAAGATCAATTATTCAGCGCATGGATCGAATACCTGATCGCTTTACATTCAACACCCGATTTTGAGGCGTTCGACGAAATCTATGAGGGCCTTATACGAGTCTCTGGGATTTCTCAAAATCAAATTCGGGTTGAGATGTTGGATGGAGAGAGAAAAGCTTGTCATCTAAAGGTAACGCCTGAAATTGCTAAATTTTCATCTCGTCTCGATACAATGTACTGCATTTTGGGGCGAAACGGCGTGAGGTGGTGGCCAACGCACATCGTATCGATCGGCACCGTGGTTTGCGATGAGAAGCAAGGAATCCATTTAACGATTAACCCGCTACTGATTGAGGCGGATCAGGTTCTAAATTCGCAGGTTCACTAAATACAAAGAGCTGGGCTCAGACCATTTAAGACCGGATACTTCGACCGGTGCGGTATCTAAATAAGTGCCTTCAACGCATTCGCCCGATTCACAACGCACAGGATGTGCGTTGTGAATCTCCATGAAGCCCATCGCAATCTCATCGGCGCCGAACATTAGAAATGTGTTCACCCAATATTAAGAGTTATTATTACAGCTTCTTCACGTAACCATCCGAAAAGAGGATAGGCAAATACGCGAGGAGAATTAACAATGATATTCGGTCGCAAAAGTTCGCCACTTTCTCATATTGCCGAAGTTACTCTCGACATCGGCGTACTTAATCGCATGAAGGAAACCAAAAGGGCTCAAGCAACTGATAGCGAGGCATCGCTTGTTGCAATTGCAATCTTTGATCTACAGGCTATGAAAAGACATTTCCGCGACAACGATCAGATTCTACGAGGCTTTGTGGATAGCTATATGCTGCACGTCCCTACCATGATTAACGATATCAAAACTGCGCTCGACACCAGCAACTCAAAAGATTTGCAGCGTAGCGCTCTTAAACTCCGTGGCATCACTGCAAAGTTCTTTGCGCAAAAGGTGCAGTCGCGACTGCAGACTCTTGAAAGTCTCGGGAAGACAAATCAAATCGAAAACGCCGCTGAGTCATTTGACTTGTTCAAAGAGGACCTCGAAGAGTTGCATTCGGAACTTGAGAAAACCTTCCTAAAAGGCGTATGAAAATAACAAGAATACAAAGCACAAGAGGTCGATTCAATTCTAAACAGTCGATTAAACTGTATCCATGACTGGTTCGCTCGTGTGCAGTCAGGTCTTTCCAGGTACATTTCTTCTTCCTGGACGTGTCGGTAGCTCAAACGAAATCAACTTCATCAAACTTGTGCTTTAATATGAGCCTGCGTTGCCATTACATTGCTTTTCTGTGCTTGTAGGCCTGATCAAGCTCCCATGTTTGCTGAAGACTCAACCAAAACTCAGGCGTAGTGCCGAGCTCTTCACTGAGATCAATCGCGGTGTCGGCCGTGATTCCCCGCTTGCCCTTGATAATTTCATTGAGCTTGCGAGGTGACCAGTTGATTCGATCAGCAAAAGCTCTTTGTGAGACTTCCTTTGGTACTAAGAATTCTTCCAAAAGAATTTCGCCGGGATGAAATGGATTTTGAAATCGAGTGAACTTCGTCATTTGTGATAATCCTCCACTTTGACCTCCAAAACGTTACCTTGCTCGAACTTAAAAGTGATTCGCCACTGGTCATTAATGCGAATTGAGTACTCACCTTTTCGATCGCCTTTCAATGCTTCGAGGCGATTACCTGGTGGTACTTTCAAATCCTTCGGCGCTTTGGCTGCATGAAGCATGTTAAGCTTCCGACGACAAATCCGAATGAACTCGCATTCAAAACGAAGAGAAACTAAAGGCCGTCCACACAATTCTAGCCAGCTTTATTGCATAACGAAGGAGTAAAACTATGTATCAGTTACTTATTAAATTAATTGTCGGAGCATCTATTCTGCAGCTAGGGCTTAACCTCACCGACTCGAGCGAATGTTCTTCGCGGGAATGCGTAGCACGCATCGAGCGAGCATCTCGAAAGGTGCTTCAAATTGATTGGAAACGGATTTCGATTTTTCCAGAAGAAGCGAAACGGTTTCAATGAAGCTTCACAATTTTTCTCGTATCTTACCGGCTCCTATTTGGGTGTCAGCCAGGGCTAGAATTTTCCTTTGAATAACATCATCCCAAATTGTTCGTTCCATGGCTATCAGGTTTAGAAACAGGTGTGGGTTTACCCTGGACAGTTTTTATGGAATATCCCGGATACTGTCCTGCTTTGATCAGAGAAATAAACTCGTCGACAGTCAGAATTTCCCCTTTTTCGGTATCAAAGAAGACCTCATTTCGACCCTTTTTGTCTTCCTTTAAAACAATAATAGGCTTCGATTTGTTCACTGGACTATGGACTGCTCCCTCGTACTTCCTTTTATCCTTCGGATTTAAAATCAACTCACCGTTTTTCAACGCTTCATGAACCATTTTTAAGAGGGACTTGCGGTCTTTCGCTTTCAAGCCGTATTTACGACCAACAGAGTTGTTCCAAAGATCCATGTTTACTGCCGAATCATCACCAGGTTGAGAACGTCCTATTGGATTCATTTCATTCAGCCTTCCAAAAATATCTGCAGCCGCTTCCCCGTAGTCTTGAGCAAAAACTCCGCTGACATAGGCATGCCTAAAAGCATCGACCTCATTATCTTCCAAACCTCGTGCCGAATGATCAATTTTACCACTGGCATCTTGGGGGAGAGATCGAATCTCTTTGTCAAAATAGATGTAAGCCTCATCTCTTGCTTCATCCTTTAACACCAAAGGATTTTTCATCAATCTGTACCTCTGAAAAAAAGACTCCAGACAACATACAACTCAAATGCGAAAACAAAAATACTCGCCGGTGGTGGAACAAGTAATAGGGATCGCACGAGAGCAGAAAAGAGAATGAGAATAGAAGTAAAAATCTTGAACCGTTTTCCGAACGTTAAGGTGCTTAAAAAAATTCCCAAACTAAAAGGAACACCCATTATCATTCCGCTCAAAAAGACTTTCCATTTTGGAAATTGATAACTATCCACATATTGGAAGTATCCAACAACGAGAAGAATTCCGACGGCCAGAAGCCTAATAACTTTCTTGGTATTGAAAGATGAAAAAGACTTGTCGAGATAAAAATTTTGTAATCTTCGCATAGTTGAACTGTCCCCCAAACGTCACGCAGCCTTCTTCCGAACTCAACCCGCCCAATTAAACTTAATTTTACGACGCGATCTAACGCAATCCTTCAAGTAAAGATCAATCAATGTCTGATATGGAAGTCCGGCCTCATCAGAAAGTTTTTTGAAATAATCTATCACTTCACTACTCAAATTGATTCCCACAGCCTTCTTTTTGGAAGCATATGGGTTCTTTTTTGCCTTCATTTTTGAAAAATCATATTCCTTCTTCATAGCGCCTTCTTTCCCATTCACATCTATATGATGCCTATATTTTATCTATATTG
>JANOUF010000174.1:0-2343 GCA_031416685.1 Bdellovibrionales bacterium | reverse complement strand
GGATTACGTTATCAGATGATTTCTAAAGGTGGCTTCACTTGCGAAAGCTCGATGGAACTACTGCCACCCAATAGAAATTGATGACTCTGCACTCCCGCTGCCGGTTCGCGTTCTACTAATCGGCCTCGGGAGGGTTTGCTCCGAAGAGAATCTTAATCCCAAGTCGCATTTCGACACCGCTTGTGGAGCCCGTAATGAGTTCGCCGAGCGGTGTTTTGGCCGATCCCGAATCTTCAGAGCGCTTCATTTCAGTAAATGGGATTCCCAAATGATAGAGACCCGTAAGATCAAAGCTTATGGCGCTTTTCGTATAAAAACTCACGCTCAAACCACTCGCAATGTCGTACCCAAAGGAAGTGTAGAGTTTTTCAGGACCTGATGTGCGTATGCTGTTTGCAACACCCGCCATATACAGAGGAATCGACCAGACCATAGCTTGTCGGTCCGGGTTGCTCGTGAGTTCGATATCATACTGAAGATAAATTTCTTCAACAACGTGTCTCGCGCCGGCTGCAACATTTGCATAAGTCGGATTAGTGCCGGTAGTAGTGGGTGCCTGAAATGCGCCTGCTTTGCCAACAGCTTTTTTGAATCCAATCGAAAAACTGCCAAAGCGAAGTCCCAAATCCATGGCCGATCCCATGTCGCTTTTGATTTCGTCTGCGGTTTTAGTTCCGAAGGTTGGTGATGTTCCTAAAATTAAACCAGACGAGCGCGAACCCCATTTGTAACTGTAATATTGCTCGGCTTTTATTTTTGTCTCTGCTAATCGCTGTTCCACAACGAGCTTTTTGTTTGGGGAAGGGGAGAGCGAAAGGTATTTTGCGTATGCCGTTTCAGCTCCCGCCAAATTGTTTAACCTCTCTTCGATCGTTGCCAAAATTAACCAAGCATCGCGATTCCACTCAGCCTTAGGAGCTGAAGCCGTCGCAAGTTTTGCAGCATCACGGGCCATCGGCCAATTTCTTTGCTCAACGAACTGCCGTGCAAGCTTTTGTTGTTGAATTGCCGTCCTGGCATTCATCGTGACCGGTTGAGTTTGAGCAAATGCTTCGGGCAAAGAAAAAACCAGCAGTAGTAGCAATAAAATTCGGTTCAACATTCTACAGCCCCGACTTTCGATTTTTCCCTTGGAAATGGCCTCGATTATAACTTTCAACCCATTCGATCCGGCACGGTCCATCAGACCGCGCGTCTGAATTGCCGTTGGCAAGCATGCCATTCGTGCCAGCTACCAGTCCCGCTTGAAATGCTTCTTCCATTGCCAACTTTCGTTGAATGCTGCCGGCGCTGTAGCCTGCACGATAGTCCTCAATACACGTCGTCTGTTCAGCCGCATTTGCAACAGAACAGGATGTGCCTGCGTTTTGCGAGATACATTGGCTTGCGTGCTCAAAACCTTTCGTGAAGAAACTTGATCTTGCAGGCGTTGCTTCTGGCGGTGGCTCATCCGGGACAGGATCGAGAAGTGCAAACATCGGCTGTGCTCGTGCATCTCTTCTTTGTTCGCGCTCTCGTTCGAGCCTCTCGGCTTCAATCGCAGCTCTAAGGGCCGCAGCACGCTCGGCTTCGATTTGTTGCGGCGACTTCGGCGTTCCGGGAGAGAGTAATGCATTTCCAATTAGACCCATCCCCACCAAACCAACCGTGTCTGTAGCAGAAATGTCTCCGGTGAGGCCACCAGCGATCGCGTCGCCAATATGCTTGTCCATTTCATGGCCGGGTTGCGCGGAGCCCGAACTTCCGGAGCCGCCGCCTTGAGAGGTGCAGGAGAGTTTTGCGCAAAACATTACTTGGGAGGCTGCGACCTGCCTGATTCGCGCTAGGCAATCAGACTCAGTATTGAAGGGTCCTTCAGACCTATAAGTCGCCTGCACGTTACTAGGACAACTAGTGTAATCGGCAGTCGCCATCCATCCCGCTTGCGCAGGACTTGCTGAAAACGTGATTCCAATAACCAGACAGACGGCAATTCCAAAAACGATTAAATTTTTCATGAGGGAATTATCTCAATTAACAGAGTCTATTAACAGGGCAGATTTAAGGGAACTTGGAATGCTAGACGTTTGCTTGGCTATTTTGACTTCTCGACATGCCGTGGCTTACACAGCGTGAGGTTTTAACAGGTCTATCAGCTTGTTCAGGTCATACAAGAACAAGACGCCTTTGTGGTGCTGCTGCTGAACACTTTTTTTGATCGCGTTTCCACCGAGCAAAAGCTTCGGAGCATTTGATCCAAACTCGTTTTGAATTTCATCGCAGAGAGCAAGAGTTTCGGGAATTTGTTCGAATAGCGTGACCGAAAATCCAACGAATTTAGGTTTGAGCTTTTCAATTTGAGGT
>JANOUF010000173.1:0-7862 GCA_031416685.1 Bdellovibrionales bacterium | reverse complement strand
AGCAAGTCCGTTTGCACCGATGCGTGATCAATGGATTTACTCAGTAGCTGCAAGTTACTTGATTGCTTCGATCGACACAAAAATCATTACTGAAATTTATGGAAGCCAAGTTGCAAAAGAAATTAGTCAAGATACCGATCGCAGCATGAATTCACTCGAGGGTCTTCTTGGTTTTAAGCACGACGCAAGTGAAAACATGGCACTTCATTTTGGTGCTACGACTCAACTCGATAAATCACTCGGTGGACCTGACTGGCGAGTGTATGCAGGTTTAAATTGGTCGATCGGCCCTACGTGCAAGACTGAAAGCAAGTTAGTTGCAGAAGCTGCACCAGTGGCTGCGCCAGCGGGCGAACAACTGCCTGAGTCTTACAAACTCGATAGTGCCGTTTTGTTTAAGACAAACTCGGATGATCTGTCTGTGGAATCAGAGAAGGCGATCACCGATCTAGTGACCGTCATTACCGCAAGTGCATTTGAGAAATTGGTTATCGAAGGTCACACAGATTCAGTTGGTGATGATAGCTACAATCAGGAACTCAGCACTCGACGAGCAAAGACAGTTCAATTGCAACTGATCATGAAACACAAGCTTCCACCAACATCAGTTGAAGCAGTTGGCTTCGGCGAAACTCAACCCATCGGTGACAACGGCAACTATCAAGGCCGTATAAAAAACCGCCGTGTTGAGTTTAAAATTTGGCGCAAGAAAACCACTCCGTAAAATTTGCCTCCAGACATGGAACGGCAACAGTGACTACTTTCTAGCCAGCATACCGCTGGCTAGATCCGTTTTATTGCCAATCGGTCAAAGCCCAGGACTTGCAGACACCCTTAAGCTGACTAAACCGCATTCTCGTTGGCTGGATAAGTATGCGTTTAAAGGGATTCTACAGGCTGCTGGCGCTCTCGCTGCTTTTCGCTTTAAGCGTTGGCACTGCTTTGCCTTCGGCGCATGCGACTCCTCGCAATTCTGACGACGCGCAATTCTCATTTGATTTCGAAAATGCATCAGGAACAAAGAGCAAAATTCACGTTGAAGTTGAAACCTTAACCGTAAACGCAGTCGATGCCGCTGAAGCCCTTGTCGAAAACTTGAGCGAAAGCACTGAACGAACTTTATTTAGCTCGGACGATTCAGACTTACTCGAGAAAGCAGCCAAGCAAGGTTCTCGAATTGCGCTTCTACCTTTCGGCAAGGCCGTTCAAGGCACCAAAGATACTGTTGGTGGTCTCAATGCGATTCTTCGCCGAATGGGCGAGAATGTGAAACACGCTGCTAAACACGATGTAGCTCGACTGATGATTGTAACTTACTCGATCGGTGCCGATGCGTATCGATGGGTCCACGTTGACTCGATGAGTACATTCGCGCAGTCGAGCACTATACTTTATATGGTCGTGACAAACTCGATTTTTAGCTTAAACGACGATTTCCGAAACAAAGTCACTCAACCAATCGAAAATTTTTGGCGCAAAATATTACGAGCTGGTGCGATCGATGAGAATGCAGCACCACGTGCGCGCGATACATTGGCTTCATTTTTAACGAATTTATCTCTCGCTTCGGCGTTGAACGTCGGATTTATTACGACTCTTTCTCTCGATAAACTGGTCGCCAAAACATTCGAAGCGTCGACCCTCACCGTCCCGCTCTTACTCGGCATTGCTACGACCGCAGCGGGATTTACGTGGCATGAGTTCGCAACCCAAATTGACGAGCGAACTCATCCTCGCGCAAAGAAAGCTGCACGCTTTCTTTTAAACGGTCGAATCATCTTGATGTCGACTTTTGCTAGCTCAGCAATGCTGCTCAGTCACACGCAATTCGGATCTAGCCCGTGGATCATATTAACGACCGCCGGCTTTGTGGGATTGCCTCTGTATTTTAGGGCCGATAAAATAGCTGACTGGTACGAAAACAATCGCACCATTCGAGCTGCTGGCCGAACCTACGACCGCCTAAAACGCGTCGTCACGCGCAAGCCCCTAAACGCCTGCACCGCCATTTTTTAACGAGCCTAAAAAGTGGCCCGCGATTGAGGGCCTGATGACCAATCGTTAGACAGCTTAACTCCTCTAAATTAGCCCATTTCGCGAAATTTCCGGGCATGAGGATTGATATAGAGAAGATACAGAGAAGCTTCCGTCAGAGGTGTGCATGTTCCGAAGTTCGCAGAGCGCGTTTGCCCTACTATTATTTGCATCTTTGATCGCGAGCCATGCTTCTGCGTCGAATGCTTGTTTTGACAAGTTCACCCCAGCGCACCCAGCCGAAGCCCGCCGCCAAATTGAACCTCGCAATGTTAACATCAAGGAGTTAGGCCGTCTAACTCCGGATCAATCAAAAATCCGCGCGAACGCTCGCTTGACAGCGATGGAGCTGTTCCAAGTTATCGAAAACCATTACGGCCCGTTGGAACTTAAAAAATTAAATATTGGTCTGAAGTGGGAAACTCTAAAAAGAGATACCCTCATCGAGTTTGGTAACGTTCGCGATACAAACGAGCTCTATAATTCGGTAGCTCGTTTGATGTTTAAGCTAAAAGATGCACACGTATCGGTTGAGTTTCCATCAACGTTAACTTGGACGATGCCGCTTCAGTTCCGCAATGTGAACCGTCAACTCTTAACGAACTTTATTGATGGAAGTTTCCCGGCTGGCACTCGCAAGCCTGAACTCGGCGATGCGCTCGTAGAAATTAACGGCCAAAAGCCCGGTGCTTTTCAGGATAGTTTTGAATACTTCAGCGCAGGCGGAAGCCCCAACACTGACAAAACTATCTTTGGATATTCCTTTGCGAGATGGCGTGAACAGCGCGGGATGCCGCTATCAACGTTAAAATTGGATAAGTTGAGTCTCCGCCTGTGGTCGCGCTCGAAGCGCGAATTCTACACCATCGATATTCCTATCACCAAACAAGGTCGTGGTCTGATCGGTTCTGGCATCAACGGAAATAAGAATGATCCGGCTCCCGTGCAGTTAAAACTTGCTGACGCAAAAGTGACATCTCTTCTTCCAGCGAATAGTTCCTTGATAGTACAAAAGTTCAATAACTTGATGCTCGCCGAAGCCCGCGCCGCCGACAAAGACGCAAAGACTGCGGTAGCAGACGGTTCTATCGGTAAAAAAATAGAGCTGGGCGGACGCGATCCATCCTTCAAATTGCCTGAAAACTTTAAACCAATCGAGTTTCCAAAAGAAGCTCGCGAAATTAAAGAGCTCCAATCAATTATCGATATGGAATTTTTTGTTGCTGGTACCTATGTGCGTGACGGGAAAACTGTTGGTTTCTTGAGAGTGCCGAGCTATTCGCCACAGAGTATCACTGCGATTTTACCCGCACTTCGCTACTACATTGCAGAACTCAATGCGAAATCGGATTACTTGGTCATCGATCAAATGAACAATCCAGGTGGCTATGTTACCTTTGGGGATTGGGTCGTGAAATCTCTAGTTGGAAACTACAATCCTTCGAACCACATGCAGTTCGCGGTGAAGCCAAGCCAAAAGTTTTTGCGCGAATACGCTGATATGATCGATATTCTTCGCGCAAACCAGGACAATATTTTAACTAAAGAAGAGGCGGAATCATTCGCACAACGCCTGGAAGTAGATTACGCGAAGATTGAACGCGCGAAACGAGAAGATCAGGTTTTGAGTGAGCCAGTGTCATTGTTACCGCTGAGCGAGTTCGTAGAACTCATCAGCAACAGAATGATGAGCACCGAAGGTACATTACAAAACAAAGCTTTATCAGCGGTTGCACTAGCGATGGCTGGGCCGAATGCGGCTCGCCTCGAAGCTATCTTTAAAAATCATCAAGTTTACGATCCAAAGAAAAAAGTTTATTTCCTGATTAACGAACTCTGTTTTTCTGGTGGCGATGCCGTTCCCGCGATGCTCCAGGATTACAAACGAGTGGAAGTTGTTGGCGTAGGTTCGGACCGCACGGCAGGTGCCGGCGGAACGGTCGAGCAAATTGAGTTACGTGGCCAGATTGAAGCGAAAATCCACCTTACAACAAGTCTTATGGTTCGTAAGGGTGGCCGCACGGTGGAGGGCTCAGGCGTACATTCGCGAGGCTTCAACGTATCGGTAAAAAATGAAGATGTGGTTGATGGCGGTGCTTCGCAATTCAACCGTATCGCCGATGCGATTGCTACGCGCAACCGCACGACCCAGAATTAGAATCCTAAAACTTTGCGATCAAAAACTCGTGTCACCTTTTCCGCTCGCGGAGAAGGTTCCATGATGTGCTTCGTGAAACAGGTGTAAACATTGCCGTCGTCGTACAAACCTCGCCCGGTGAAGTGCCCGAGTTCGCCCGTGCGTGGAACAAATGCCTTCGGGCGCGGAAGTTTCTGACCTGTTAGTTGCGACAATTCAAATTTATAAACTGGCCCGCCAAAGCCAACGAGGAGTGCTTCTCCGCTGATGTCGAGGGTCTCGACTCCGTCAGGAAGCCCACCAAGCTCGCGTGCAACTTTTCCCGATTTCAAATCAAAAACAATTATGCCGGAAAATGGTTTTTTGTCGCCGCGACGAACGACTGAGAACTCCGCCATCACGACGAAAGCTTCGTCACCTTTCACTGCTAAAGCCATGGCTTGAGACTCGAGCGGCGTTTGGTCTTGCGCGAGCCGAATTGTTTGTATCGCTTTACGAGAGGGAATATCAAAAATTGAAACACCGAGACGACCGTGAGAAATGATGAACTTGTCGCTGTAGAGAGCAAAACTGCTCGCGTGCTCGCGGTACATCAGCGTACGTTCGACATTTGTAGTTGGATAGCTTGCGATTTTTTTGAACCCAAGCAAATCCCACTCTTCGATTTCTGAATAAGTGAGAATGAAGAGCCGGTCGTCTATTCGGATCACATCCACGGCGCCATCGGAAGTGAAGATGGTATCTGTTTGGGATCCGTTTATAGAGCGAACATCCACTTTCGCAGGAATCTGGCTTCGCGGTTGTTCGATGCCACCCAGATATCGCGCAAAACCAAAGTACGCGTTTTGTTCGTCCGCACGGATGAACGACTGACACGTAGGATGTGACTCCACAACGTCTTTCAGATCAGCACGTGCCGCAAAACTCATACAGATAAAAAAGAAAACGAAGATAACGCGACTCATGTCTGCCTCCTGGCTCCAGAAGGCAGTGTCGTAAGCAGTGGCTACTATGGCAAGGATTTACGCCTCTTGGCGCAGGTAAAGTTAGCGTCGCAAATCTATGTCCGCTAAACAGGCGGCCTCTCGAGCGAAATTGTAGGTGAACCGAGTACCGCGCCCCTCATTATAGAGCTTTGCTCTAACTTGGCCATCGCAACTACCGGCAGCCAGCTTTAAATCACTCGCAACTTGGCGACTGTTGATGGGATTTCCGTATTGATCGTGGCCATCGTTTCTCCATTGCGAACTAAACGTGATTGCGGGAAAGGAACAAAATTCTTTCGCACCCTCCTCCATCGGAGCAAGCATGAACCATTGGCCGCCACTTACACAGCGAGCGATGTGAACTCCACCAAAACGGTACGGCGACGATACTCGTACAACACAATCACCTGATCGCAAACTGACGTTTGGAGTAATCGACTGCGTTCCAACCTGGGAGCCATATCGATTCACGTCACCATCATCGTTCAACCCTAGTTGCTTCACGACCGACTGAACTTCGTGTGCTCGACACTCCACTGCGGCATCAACGAGCCTTCTAAACTTATCGCTATCGACCTCAATGCCAGTTGCGTGGGCGGATCCCGTGAGAAGCGCTAGGAACAAAAATACCATTGATTTCATGTGACCTCCTTCGGCCATTCGAGTGAGGACCAAACGATTGGCGAGTACAAAGCGGCGGTCAATCAGCAGCTTCACGGGGCATTATTTGCTGCTTAATATTAAGTGACTTAATTTATACAAATATATTTGGTTTAATCCAAACAAGAGAAAGATTGGCGCGCATTAAAGGGCAGGACGCGCCACTGTGTTTAAAGATCGACATTTTGTTAAACAACCCGCATGCATGATCACAACGAGACTAAAAGATCGCGACGCAGGAATTTATCGACCTGCGAATGAGTCCGCGTTCGCTCATCCAACTTTTGACTTTATTAACAGTGAAATGAACTGCGCTTGAAGGGCGTAGTGAAATTCGGCGCAGAGAATATTCGGCATCGAATTGGTTGACGGTGTTTGCGGCGTACAGTGGCAAGAATGGCATAAACCATTCAAAAACGTTTCCAGACAGCAAAAGTCCAACGCTTGAAAAGCCAGGAAATTTTTCGGCTGCGAATGAGAGACCCGGGATCGCTGGCGGGTACCAGGATTGGCCGTGGATATGATGACCTTTTTCCATACGCTCTTGTGCATCGAGGCTCGCTCGATACCCTTGAATCTCAATTTTTGGCCCAGTCGACAGAGCAACTCCGCCGCTCATGCTCTCTGTGCGAACAACTCTGCGTATAACGAGTTCTTTCGTCGCAAAGTCGTAACCGACATTTAAGCCTCGCGCGACGGTTTTCATCATGTTTATATTACCCATGCCGACTTGAAACTCGCCGCGAATAACAGTCGAGAATCCGAATTCACGTGCGCCCTTAGTTGTCTTGCCATCATTGTAAAATTCTTTTCCTGAAACTATAGTCGAGCGCACAACCGCTTCCCAAACGAAGGCGACGATTGCAGTCGCGCGTACACGAAGATTTCTCAAGCCCACTAAATCTCTTTTGGTATCGCCGGTCCAATCACGAGAGTGAACGACCTTTTGAAACTGATCGATCACATCAACTTGCGACGGCGCTGTCTTTGTTCCAATCGTTGTGACCGATTGGTCGGAAACTAAGACTGGAGATTCTGAGCGCACGCTCACAAGTCCAATCAGAGTTTTACGTAGGATATCTCGACGAACTTCTGCAAGTTTTTGCCTTTGCTCACGGTTAAGACCGCGCTCATTTTCACTCGGATCTTCCAATGCAAACGAGGGAAGCTCACCAACTTCGACGAGATTGAGAATCTGCCCATCACGCTCAATCGGCGTAACTCGAACCGTGCGAGGAAGATTTCTTGTTTCAGCTTTTACGAATTGAGGAACGGCACCGAGCAAAAGCACAGTGAAAACAGCAGCGAAAAGCCTTGCTTCAACAACTTGAGAATACCAGCCGGTCACAACGGTCCTCGATAGGGGGTATGGGTCGGTTGGATATACTTCAAGGCATGTGCCTGAAAAGTTTGGGTTGTTGACGGGTTAGGTGCGTTTTAGAGCTGCATTCGCTGTCGAACTTTTTGGCTCAGGCCGTGGAGTGTCCGTCGCCTGCTAATACTTTGAGGCTGGGAAAAGGGCCTCGTAGGTCTTTCTTCCGAGCAAAATCCTCAACGGATCGACGTAATTTTTAAACAATGGACTAAACTTTTGCTTTGCTATCATCTGGACTCAGCCAAGCGATTGTCCGTTTCGGATTTGTTTTCGTAAATTCCGAAGTGCCAAGTTCAAACGAAACAAAATCGAGGGCATAATAGCCGATCAGCTTTGCCAAATTTTTATCTAAACTCTTAAGTCCCGCTTTTAATGAAAATGAATCCAGAAGCGAAATCAGTTTATGAGATCTTTGCTGGAGAGAAGAAAAGCTGACCGATAATCCAGTGTAGATGAAAGCCTCTATTTTTAAGACGAGGGGCCCACTTCACTTGCGACCCACAAAAGCTTCTAAGGTTTTTTAGAAGCGGCAAAATCTCAATGCGCGGATGAGGAAATAGAAAGCCGATCGTTCGTAAGTGATAGTAAAGCGTGGACGAAGGAGGCCCAGTAAGACTGACAAAATCCATTTGTTCATCTTCAGTTATCGGGAGTAATTTCAAGGGGCTGA
>JANOUF010000172.1:0-2502 GCA_031416685.1 Bdellovibrionales bacterium | reverse complement strand
TCATTGATTTTGCTGACGTCTTTGATTGAAATTTTGAAACCCTTTTTCGGGAATTCCAACTCCAAAACCTTCTCGATTGCCGGAATGAGGTGGGCTTTATTAGCTAGTTCCAAAAACTCAGCATCGACTGTATCGCCCCAATAGCACTCCCTTGTGGCATTCCGAGGATGTTTGAGCTTTCCGAAATAGACATCGGTCATAAACTCTTCAAATACTTTTTGCGTTTCCTTTTCGAGCGACTTCCAATATTTGCTATGTTTGAAGCCGACGTAAATCGACTTCGTCAGATCGCCAGCTTCGGTTGCTTTGATGCCGTACCAGGGATGCGTGAGTTTAAGTTTTCTCATGACTTGCTCATAGCGATCGTCAGTGGGACGGTCGTAGTCGAACACTTCGATTTTTGGCGCACCAAAAATTTTTCGCATCATGATGAAATCGACTCGGTAGTCAGGTCTGCCAATCAAAATTGAATTGAATACGCCAGAGTAACGAAGACGACGGCCATCTCCACCGGTCGATCCGAAAGTAAACATTAGAGGATTATCAGACCAGCGAACTACATAGATCCACTCTTTGTAAGATGAGCGCTCCGTCCAATTGACCCACTCTTGTTCTGACTGAACAACTACGGAACGAAGCGAAGCTTCTCGTAAGAGCTTTAAAACTTCGTTTAATGGTACGGGTGTCTCTTCCATTTGAGTCCTTGAATTCGATGACTCTATAATATCGGTTTAATTATAGGTTAGAGGAGGGGTTAGGTATTCTTTAATTTCAAAACCAGACCGAAAAATGCGTTATTTCTCAAACTGAGACTGACGATCAGGACAATGTTTGGAATTCGAATGACTCCGCAGCTCGATGCGTCTTACGCTTTACTTAATGCGATATTTACGTTCGGTTCCCGCGCAAATTCTGGTTGCCGCCATAGCGGGTATTTTGCTTGCCCAGCTTTTTCCTACAGGGGAATTGAAACGCTTTTCTGAAATCGGAAAGCTAATTATTCATTGGGTCAAAATCGTCGCGGGCCCGTTTCTGTTTTTCACCATCATCCACGCAGTCGTTGAAGTGCAAATACGTTGGAGGCACGGCTTTAAGCTAGTGGGCATCGCACTCATCAATATGGCCGCGGCAATTACGATCGGCATCCTTCTAGCGCGAACATTTCTCTTTGAAATTGATCGATCATCGCTTCCAAGCGGCTTTGAAGCAAAGCCTGTGACACTTCCATCGCTCAGCTTCAGTGAATGGCTCAAAACGCTAATGCCGAAAAGTTTATTTGAGCCGTTTATTAACAATGAGATCTTGCTAGTTGCTTTGTTGGCCCTAATTATCGGTCTTGCGATTCGAAAAGTCTTACAAGCTCGCGCCGACGTTCGGCTAACGAGCGTCTTGAGTGTGATCGAATTTTTTCGCTCTATTCCAGCAGCAATTTTGAATTGGCTTATTCATATAATTCCGGTCGCAGTTTTTTTCGTCATTGCCGGTTCTGTTTCTGAGTATGGATTAGGTGTATTTTCAAGCCTAGCGAAGTATGTCGTTACAGTTTGGCTTGGGTTTTTTCTTCAGGTATTTCTCATTTACGGATTCTGGATTTACATCGTTGCTAGAATTAAGCCGAAAGTGTTTTGGCAAAATGCGCGCGAGCCAGTTTTGTATTCGCTTGGTGTGAATTCAAGTCTTGCGACGCTTCCTTTGACGCTAAAAGCGCTTAAGGGTTTAGGAATTTCACACCGGTCGAGTTCTCTCGGTGCGGGTGTGGCTACGAACATTAACAACGACGGAATTATTCTTTATGAAGCGATGGCGGTATTCTTCATCGCGCATATTTATGGTGTTGAGATGGATCTCGCAATGATGCTATCGGCAATTGCCGCATGCGTGATCGCCGCACTCGGCATCACTGGCATCCCAGAAGCAGGATTCATTTCACTCTCGGTCGTCGTCGCAACAATGGGACTTCCAACCGAAATTCTGCCAATCCTACTCGCTGTCGACTGGCTCATCGCCCGCGGCCGTTCCGCCGTCAACGTCCTCTCCGACATGACCCTCTCGATTGCCCTCGACTCTGTCGAGTCCGAACATCCGAGGGTGTCAGGCTCCTAATGCGGAAGGCTTGCGTTAAGTGAAAGGGCAGCCAGCAGAATTGTGTCCGAACGAAAATCGGACTACCGGAAATTGGAGAGGATCTGCGGGAACTCGGAGAGGGGTGCGAAGATTTTTGTCTTCGACGTGACGATGTCGAACGTGTTTTCGATTGAGCGGGAGTTTTTTAGTTCGTGGACTTCTGAGAACAAAGGATCTTGCCCATAAAGATGCGCCCAGTTTTTTGAAGCAAAGTGGGTGATATAGCGAAGCCATGCGTTTACTACTTTGCTTCGTGATTCGACAGACTCGCCACGAAGTGCGCTCTCGCGAATACTTTCAATGATGCGAATTGGAATTTTTTGGCTTCCGTCCATCGCAATTTGTTTCAAAGAATGCATGACGAACGGATTGCGAAAC
>JANOUF010000171.1:0-10489 GCA_031416685.1 Bdellovibrionales bacterium | reverse complement strand
GACAAGCAACTCGCAAAACTTTTTTCCGGTTCGAAGCTCGTTGCGGCGACTGAAATGACGATGGATCCGATCGATCTTTCGACGAATATTCTATTGAATCTTAGGAAGCCTGCACTCGTAAAGGCGGCGATCGACGACTATAAAGGCGCGCGCACTTTAGTTATCGATATACGTCCAACAAATAAGTGAGAAAAATGAAATCGTCGTTTATATTTTTTTGTATCGTATTTTTTGTGAGCCTCGCTGAGGCGCGGAAGTTCGATTTTAAAAATGAAAGTTTTGCGACCTACGTAAAGGGAACTTACGGAACTTCGGAAGTTCAAGGCACTCCCTTTAATCAGTCGAGCGGAACAGATACTGCCGGATTCACTGAACTTATTAAATCGACAGCGTCGGGCGAGTTTGGTTTCGTTTTAGCGGGTGACACTATTACGTTGCGGGTAGGCGCTGAGCTTTTACTTCCGCAACACCGCTCAGATACAAAAGGCTACGACTCAGCAAGCAGAGAAATTTTTAATCTTGAAACAAATATTTCGGCACTTACGCCAATGGCGTATATCGATTTGAATTTTATGAAGTCGTCACATTCGAAAGCATTTATTGGCGCAGGCATCGGCTATGCGTTTGTGAAGATGGAGAACATCTATACCTTCACTGCCGGGCGAAGCACGTACGGTGCGATGAGTGATTTCTTTGAGCGTGCGACTGCGAATGCGATTGCGACTCACGGTTACATTGGCTATGAGATGTTGTTTTCAGACAACGTGACGCTCGTCTTCGACGCTGGGTACAAGTATCTACCGGTGAGAAAGCTCAATCATCAAAATGCGACGACGACATTTCAAGGAGCAGTTAACAAAGGTAATGCTGTACTTAACGACGCAGGGTCAAACCGTTTAGTTAATTTAAGTTCAGCGTACGCTGGCCTCGCGTTTCGTTTCTATATAGGTTTGTAGATCGACCTACATCGTCGCTTACATTTTTCCTGTGTCGACACCATAGAGATTATCAATCATGTCTTTATAATTCTGGTCGACAACTTTTCGTTTCACTTTTAAGGATGGTGTCAGCTCACCCGATTCAACGGTAAAATCGTTGGGCACGATCGCAAAGTTCTTTATCGTTTCAAAGCTCGCAAGGCTTGCGTTCGCTTCCGCTACAGCTTTGCGAAGTAATTCTCGTATTTGTGGGTGCTGAGTGAGTGAATCGAAATCTTTGTAACTTAGGTCGCGTGAGTCGGCAAAATCTCGAATTGGCTGCGGGTTCAAAGTGAGAAGTGCGACTATATATTTCCGTTGATCGCCGTGGATATGCGCTTGCGAAACATAGGGGTTGAGTTTGAGAAAGCCTTCGAGGCGCTGCGGAGCTACGTATTTCCCGCCAGCCGTTTTTATCAAATCTTTTTTGCGATCCGTGATTGCAAGGTAGCCATCAGTCAGGACTCCGATATCACCAGTGTGAAACCAGCCATCCTGTAGAGTCGCAGCGGTTGATTCCGGATCGTGATAATACTCACGCATAACTTTTTTACTTTTGATGAGAATCTCGCCGTCAGCTGCAATTTGAATTTTCACGTCGCCAATTGGTTTCCCAACTGTGCCGAAGCGATAATCAAATGGAGTATTGACGAAAACCGCTGCAGTTGTTTCGGTAAGACCGTAGCCCTCAAGAATCAACAAGCCTGCTGCGTGGAAGAATTCGGCGACTTCGCGGTTCAATGGAGCGCCTCCGCAAACCGCAAAGCGAAGTTTGCCTCCTAGCTTTTCAATGAGCTTATCGAACACGAGTCGCTTTGCCGCTTGATACTTAATTGCCACGTCGACGGGGACGGGTTGCTTTTCAACTTTATATTGGCTGATTCGCCGACCTACGCTGATCGCCCAATTAAAGACTTTTTTGCGAATTGGGCTGATCTCGGATTGTGCGATCACGCTATTATAGATTTTTTCAAATACTCTTGGCACGGCGATCATGATCGTCGGTTTTGCTGTGACGAGATTTTCGCGAAGTCGCTCGATACTTTCTGCGAACGCCATTTGAAATCCGATAAATGCGTGTCCCCAAATCTCAACGCGGCCAAGGATGTGCGCGAAGGGCAAAAACGTGAGCGAACGATCGCGGGACGTCACGCCTAAGAGCGGGAAGGCTTCTGCGATTTCACTCATTATACAACTATGTAAAAGGACGACGCCTTTTGGTCGACCTGTAGTGCCCGACGTGTAAAGAATTGTAGCCACATCTTCGGCATCAACTTTAAGTGCAGATTGTTTATAGAGTCGAGGATTTCTCGTCAGTTCAGCAATGCCAAGATTAACGAGATGTTCAAATGAGATCAGCCCGCTTTCTTCCGTTCCGGGCTTAGGCGGATCGAGAACAAAAGTTTTTTCAACGTTCTTTGCCTGAGCGATCGCTTGCGCCAATCGAGTAGCAATGAGCGTGTTATCGACGACTAAAAATTTGCTCTGCGAATTTTCGAGGATGAATTGAACGTCTTCTGCCGTACTGTTTTGGTAAATCGGCACGGTGACACAGCCTAAACCAAGAATCGCGATGTCCAGAAAGGCCCACTCAGGTCGCGTGTTGGCAAGAATTGCGACGCGGTCACCAGTGCGTAAACCGAGATGATGAAGTCCACACGCAACGCGCTCAACTGTTTCAAGATAAGAGTTCCACGTGAGTTCGAGCCATTCGCCTTTTTTTAAATAAAGCATGGCGATGTTATTTGGCTCGCGCTCGGTTGTTTCTAGGAATTTTGCGCAGATCGACTGGGCCATAGGTCACTATCTAACCCTATGGACGACGCGCCAGTCAGCTATTTATTGTTAGTAGAGCCTCGGAGTCGCGCTTTAGGATAGAGTTTGACTTGTTTGCTAAAGTTTTCACCAAGTCGAATGCGCTGTTCGTCACTTGCTTGCGTGCGCGGATCGACAGCGCGGATAACGACTTCTTCATCTGCTGGGATTTGATACGAGAGAACTGGACCTGCGACAGCCACGCGTTTCTCATTGACGTAAATCTCGCCGCTGCCTTCCACGATAATATCGACATACGCTGTTTTTGCGCGCTGAAGAGCGATCGCAACTTTGTCGCCGCGTTTGAATGTGCGTTTTGCTTGATACGGAACGTAACCGTCTTTACGAATGTTGACACTGTATTCACGTCCAGCTTGAAACTCAGCAGTTGTCGGCGTCACATCGCCTTCAAGTTTACCGTCGATCCAAAGTTCGGCAGCATGAGGCTGCGAGGTAATAGCAACCTTGACCATGACGGCGCTGCTTGGTTGATCGAGAGCACCATTTGAAGCGATGTCACGTTGAAGCTTTATCACGCCAGCTTGCTCAAGGAAGTTGAGCGCAATGCCTTTTGCTTTTTGTGGACTGTTGGCATAGAAGCCAAACGCCGCGAGTGTAAACAAAACGGCTGTCGCAATAAAGCTCTGCTGAACGATTTCCATTACGCGATTACGTTCGCGCATTTGTAAGCCAGAATTATAACCTGTGCGAGTGTTGTATGAGCCTTCGCGCACGTTGCTTGATGCTGTCTGAGGACGATTACTGTTGCCGCGATCAAAGCGAAGCTCCGCGTACTCATTTGAAGAATTTGGTTTCATTGGATCACGCAGGCGAGCAGCTTCTTTTTTTGCGCCCTGAGCTGTCGGCGCAAAAATTTGCGACGTGCTTGGCGGCGGAGGCTCGTGTGGAATAGCAACCTTCGCTGGATGACCTTTTGCCTTCTGGTCTTTGCCCGCCTCGGAGTAATCCGAATTCATGAAAACGGCGCTCGACTGCGAAATGCTGCCTTCCGTATCGATTTGCGTCGGATTTGTGAACACACTGTGTTCCATTTTGCCGGGCTTCGGTGCTGAGTCCGGAATAGCAACCTGGATCTGCACTTGAAGGGGAGTGGCATCACGCGGACGGCTTGGATCAAACTTAGAATATTCAACGATCTTTTTACGGTGCTCGAGAATTTCAGCTGCGAACAACGTCTTAATGAACACGCTAAAATCATGCGGCGAGAAATCGGGATATTGGCGGTTTAAAAACCGGCTCAAGTCACGATGAAGTGCCGCTGAAGTTTGATAGCGAAGGTTGCGATCGCGAGCGAGTGCTTTATTCACGATCTTTTCGAGATCAACCGGAATGTTCGGGTTGATCTTGCGAAGTGATGGAATTTGGCATTCACGAATTTTCTTAAGTGTATTGACTTCATTGTTTGCTACGAACAAACGATCGTTTGCGAGCAATTCCCACAACACAATACCGAGCGAGAAAATGTCGGTACGAAGATCGACAACTTGTCCCTCAGCTTGCTCAGGACTCATGTAACCGAATTTACCTTTGAGAGTACCGGCGCGAGTGGTTTCAAGTTGCGTTTCTGCTTTTGCAATACCGAAGTCGACGATTTTCACTTCGCCTTCGAAACTGATCATCGCGTTTTGCGGGCTGATGTCGCGGTGATTGATATTTAGAGGCTTGCCAGTTGAGCGGTCGAGACAACGGTGAGCGCTGTCGAGACCTGCGGCAACGTCTTTGATGATGTAGAGAACTTGTTCTATGGAAAGCGACAGTCCGCTTTTCTTCATCTTGTTCAAGATGCGGCGGAGGTCACGGCCCTCGACGTAATCCATGACCAAAAAGAACTGACCTTTTTCGATACCGAATTCTTGGATCGACACCACGTTTGAGTGTGAAAGATTGACGGCGATCTTGGCTTCCTCTTTGAACATTTCAACGAAATCGGGGTTCTCAGAGAATTGTGGCAAGATACGTTTGATCGCTACGAATTTACCGATGCCTTCAGCGCCAATGTGACGCGACAAATACACCTCGGCCATGCCGCCCTGATTGAGCTTCTCGAGGAGGTAGTATTTTCCGAACTGTTCACCGGTTTGGCTCAATTGCGTGCCTCTAAACGTAAGAGTTCCTATTAACTTTATCGGCTTTGGTTTTTCATTCCTTGAGTTTTTCCGTGGTGTTAGGTCTCGCAACTGGCCCAATATCTGGCCCGAGAAAAGACCGCAGACGAAGGTCTTGGAAATCGACTTTGCCTACCGGAGTCTGGCCCATGATGTAAGCTAGTTACGTATGAAGTGGATCGGCCTAACTGGTGGAATTGCGACGGGTAAATCAACTGCCTCACGAATTTTTCGTGAGCAAGGCTTGCCCGTTATCGATGCCGATGAGCTTGCGCGCGCCGCCGTCCAGATCGGCTCGAAAGCTCATGGTGAAATCGTACGCGTCTTTGGTCCTGGAGTTGTTGCACCCGACGGAAGTCTAGATCGCAAAGCACTTGGTTCGGTCGTTTTTGGAGCAAAAGATAAACTTCATCAGTTAGAGCTCATCGTTCATCCGGAAGTGAGAAGGCTTCAGCGCGAAGCGAGAGAAAATCTTAAGGCGCAACGTCATGAGCTCGCGATCTATGATGTGCCTCTCTTATTTGAAAAAGATTTGGAGTACGACTTCGATGCCACGGTGGTCATCGCGTGCTCAATTGAAAATCAATTACAGAGATTGATGAAGCGCGATGGTATTTCAGAGGAAGAAGCGAAAAAACGAATATCAACGCAACTTTCAATGGCCGAGAAAATCAAACGCGCTACGTTTATGATTCGAAATGATCGCGATGAAGCTGAGCTACGCAGATGCCTGGTCGAACTTGTTCCACAGTTAAAGATCAGCTAAAAAGTCTACCAAGCCCATGAATAGCCGAGAGAAAAAATTCCTTCTTGCTCTTCAATGCCTGCAGCAACTTCGATTTCCGCTCGGAAACTAAGCGGTGATGCCACCAAGTGTTCAAAGCCGACGGCCGCGCGACCTTGCAGATTCTGATAGCGGATAATTGCTGTGAGTCCTTGATCGGGATCAATGACCCAACCAATTCCGCCTTTCAAATAAGGACGGGTTTTGGTCCTTGTCAGGTTCCAGCGTCGAGCGGCGTGCAATCGACCAGTGCCTCTTGTGAATACGTCTGCACCGAGTTCATAAAATTTTCCGCTCTTTGTTTGAAAGAGATATTGAAAGCCAACCAAGTAGAGCGCACCGAGATCGGCATTGATTGCATTTGTGTTGTACACCGCTCCCATTCGAGGAGAAATCGCTTTTCGAAACGGGTAGAAGTACTCGCTCGACTCGAAAACGCCTTCATCGCGGCGCGAAGATTTTACGACCGGGGTAATGTCGATCGTCTGCAGAATTTCAGGAGGCGCTTTTTGTAATTGCTCCTGGTCGATCTGAGTTTTGTTGTCTAAGTTGGGCTCGGGTGCAGCAACCGCTGCCGAGGCAGAACGCGACAGCAAAAGCGCTAAGACCAAAGTCATAAAGTTGCAACACACGGTGTTTCGCATAGCAAAAGTATATCCCATCACAATGATTTACATATAGGATTTTACGGTATTCAACGAAAGGTCTTTTGCCCACATGACATTGAAGACGGCATTTTTTGTAAGCCTATTTTTTAGCACGACCGTGTTTGCGCAAACTTCGTCCAATGAGGTGATCGATTTTACGATTCACCAGCAGTACATTTCGACGCGCGCAATTGGGATGGGTAATGCATTTACCGCGGTCGCTGATGATTATTCAGCGATGTTCTATAACCCGGCCGGTCTTGCTCGCCTCGATAAGTGGCAAATGAATTTCGAAATTCGAGCGGCGATCGATAAAGACGTCATGCCATTTGTAAAAGAAATAGAGAGTGCCGGTAAGACAGCCGGAGCAGCCGACGATATCGCGGTCGTCGAGAAAAATTACGGCAAGCATTATTCGTCGCGGACTCCGACGGTGGGTTGGTATTGGGTATGGCCACGCTGGGGCATCGCTGTGGTTCCTGCTGACTTGAGTTTGGACATTAAACTGACTCAAAAGCTTGGACCAACTCTAGGCGTAAAAGCTATTCAAGATACCACTATTGCGGGGACGTTTGCGCGTAACGTGAAATGGCTTGGTAAACACAGATTCTCTTGGGGAACTACACTCAAAGGAATTTACCGAGGAAGTTACGCACGCGAAGTCCTTGCTGCCGATTTCGGTCTCGATCCAAAGATCGTTAACGTTGACCAAATGAATGAAGGCATCACGGTCGACGCTGACGTTGGCCTTTTATACTCGCCAGATTATACGGGCGGTTTTTGGAAATGGGCCCGTTACACACGTCCAACATTTGGTTTAGCGGTTCGAAATATCGCAGACTACGGGTTCATCAAGGACTTCAATCTATACACCAAGAGCGATTCAGGCGAACCGCCAAGACTTGGACGAAGAGTCGACATTGGTTCAATGTGGGAACTTCCAGATTGGTGGATTTTCAAATCGCGTTTTGCGTTCGACATTCGCGACATGGGCCATGAGAACTGGACACTCCGAAAAGGTATGCACGCCGGAGTCGAATTCAAATGGCGTATCGCCGGTTGGTGGCAAGGCGGCTGGCGCGCGGGTCTCAATCAAGGTTATTGGACCGCGGGCTTCACCGGAAAGCTCGGCCTATTCATGCTCGACCTCGCTACGTACGGCGAGGAAGTTGGATCAAGCGAAACCAAACAAGAAAGCCGCCGTTACATGGCGAAATGTAGTCTTGATTTCTAAAAATTTAGACGTTGCGGCCCTTAAGTGACTTCCCTTTTAGGATCACTCGGGCCTTCGAACAGACGTATTTTTTCCGATCCTCGCGCAGCGAACCTGCGGCTCTCAGAAAAAACACTAAACTTGTCCCGAGCGACCCCAAAAGGGAAGTCACTTAAGAGCACTCAACATCTAAAGAATTTTTAGAAGCGGATGACGAATTTGCCGACGAGGCGGCGGTCTTCGATCGGGTTGTTGGGAGTGCCAACGTCTTCGCCGTAGTAGGCGCCTTGGAGCTGAAACTTTTCCGAAGCGAATTCGAAGCCGGCCGTCCAGAACTTTTGGTTCGCGCCGCCACGTAAGAAGAAAAAGTCAGCGACGTTTATTTCCATACCGCCGTGGAATCTTCGCATTATATCCGCCTTTTCTAACGGATCTTTCGTCGTTACGTCATGAACTTCCGCAGTGAGGATACCCCGAACGTTCTTGCCAAAGATTGGTGAAACTGAAAACCCTGCGTCGACTTGTTGCTGTTCTTGTTGGGGGCGTGTGGTTGATCGATAGAAGGCGCCGTCAGACATTGTAAAACTCGTGTGTCCAACATCGCGGACAACAACCCCGAGAGACGGAAGTAGTTTCCATGGTGCTGTCATGATGATGCCTGCATCACTGCTAACGCCTGTGCCCTCAGAGGAAATGTTTTTGAAATTGAGATTTGTGGTTGTTGTTGGGAATGTCGCATTTCGAACTTCAATGCGATCTATGTATTTAGCGTTAACGCCGACCTTGATGATTCCGTCGAAGAGACGAAAATTGTACGCTAAAGTTAGCGCGTAGTCGTTGCGGTAATTCATAGTTACAGTAGTTGCCGGGTTGTTGGTCCAAGCGTTCGTTTCCCATTTTGCAAGTAAACCAATACCGAAGTTTGGAAGCACGAGGCTCGGGCTGAACTGCGCATGAAAGTGCAGATGCTTGCCAGGTTGACGGGTCATTATCGCAATCAGACCTTGAGCTGATGCAAGATCCGTAATGTCACCAAAGGGTACGAAGTCAGTTATGTTATCGGTAAAACCGACTTCTGGGTCTGCAATCGTAACGAAGGCGTCGCGCAGTTTTCCGAGCCCAGCCGGATTGGTATAGAGGGCAGTCTCATCGTTTGCAGTCGTTACGTATGCGCCACCCATTCCGAGAGAGCGAACACCGTTGTAGAATTCGTAAATCTCAGCTGCGTGTGCTGGTGCGCAGAGCGTGAGTATCGCGAGAAAGAAAATTTGAGAGAGCCGCTTCATGTGTACAAATTCGGCAAAATTGTGGCTCAAGTTGAGACGAGAAAATCAAACTTGTCTTTCGTCTAGTTTGAAGTGTTAAGACATTCGTCCAAACGCGAGTGCTCTTGAGCGTCGAAGATTGCTCACCGATAAGCTTATAGTTACTCTGGCTTTCAGGATTTTCTCCGGAAATGCCATTGGGAGGACGTACATGGTCCAGTTTTCTAAAATCGCAATCCGTCTCTCTCTCGCAACTGCTGCGCTCGTCATGATGACTACGTTTAGCGGATGCGAAGACGATCAAAAACTTGCATTGGCAAAAGCAGAAAAATGCTTAAACACTGCAACTTCGGCGACAGCGATGGGTTGTGTTTCTGCAAGTGCATTGGGTGAATCTGAAAAAGCTTACTCACTTCGGTGTTCGGCTCGTTACATTGCAAATGGGTTTACTGGTACCAAACTTGGCCAAGCGTTTTCGACAATTAAGACGAATGTTCCAGGGGCTGATCCAATGATTACCGCACTTGCGGTTATGGCTTTCACGAGTGAAGCTGAGGCCAATGCCGCCGAAAGTGAATGTCAGAAGTCGAAAGTGTTATCCATGATGCGCTTCTCGAGAATGAGCTTGCTTGCAACGCAAATCGGATCTTTTGGTGGAGCTACTATTTCTGACGGTATGACATCGGGCGAGGTAGACGCAGCGATATTGTCCCTTCAGGGCGCGCTGACTGGTCCAGAGGCAGAAGCGATTTCGGCAACGATCGTGTCTGCTGCTACGGACTATTGTGAAAATGGCAGTAGCTTTGAAGCCACTCAAGTCTGTGTAAATTTAGAGACCGCATTGGCATCAGGAACTACACCTGCTGCAATAGTTCAGGCTCTACTGTCTGAACTCCAAAATTAAAGACATTCTAAGTAAACAAATCAGCTAGACCCAGGGCGGTCTAGTCAAATCATTGGCTCATAAAAAAGCGTCGACCTGCGATATCCTATACACCGAGGAACGTGGGTATTTATGCGTAATCTTCTTTTTATTATTTTGTGTTCATCGCTGCTCGGCTGCGACTCAAATTTATTTTCTGAAATGGCAAATACGGAAACGGATGAAGCCATTCTTTTTGATGCGAATCGATTGATGGGCGAAGGCCAATGGACGGCAGCAATTGCTTTGATCAACACGCTTTCTCCGGAGTCTTTAGCGATTCCTGAAATCAAAGCAACACTCGCTTCCGCCTATGCGGGTCGTTGTGGTTTAAATCTCATCGAACTTGCGCTCCAAATTGAAAACTACGCTACTACAAGTCTATTCAAGATCGTCTTGATGGATCAAAAAAATGATCCTGATTACACCGATTGTCAGACGGCTGAGAATTTACTTAAAGCCATTGGTGCTCCTGCGGTCCGTACCGAGAATGAAAATCTTTTGATGTCGCTAACGTCTCTGGAAAAAATCGGCGCGATTCTCGCTGGCGTTGCAGATACCGATAACGAAGGAAATCCCGATGCTGGTTTCAACGCTTGCCCGTTGGTGCCAACCACAAATGGAATGGTCGACGAGATGCTCGTGGGCTTCACGCATTTCGCCACAAGTATTCAACAGGTCACCCAGGTTGGTGGTTCATTGAGAGCCGCGATGACCACACTTTGCAATACGACACGGCC
>JANOUF010000170.1:0-1929 GCA_031416685.1 Bdellovibrionales bacterium | reverse complement strand
CTAGGCTTCAACGAAGCTGAACCGCGCACATATAGAATTCGAACCGGTATTTCAATGTCGGTGCCCGACGGAAATGTAGAAACCTTTGCCGATGCAGCCAGAGTGTCTAATTTTGTAATGGGACCTTTGATTTCCGATTGCAAATCAAGTTTGCCTTCCGGCTTACCCTTAAAATTAACGACAGATATAGCGACATCGCCTTTTAGCTTAGCAATCACTGCCGTTACAGGTGGGAGCTTAAGTGATGCAAGGATTGGCAGCTTAACTGTCTGTTCAGCCTTAACTTGTTCAGCCACGACCGAAGAATCTGATGACTGCTTGTTAGCAATTGCTACTGATTCAATAGAGTGAACTGTCTGCTTTTCGTAAGCAATCAAGCCGACTGCAATAAAACTGGCAACAATTGGAGCGGCTTTCATTTAAGACGCTTTCTTGCCTGCGGTAAGTGCAACGGCAAGCCAAGGAATGCGATCATTGGGAGGCAAGAATGAATTCAGCTCCTCGGAAACAACGATCGGATTCACTTTTGTACTGATGAGATGAAGCCCGTGAACAATCGCTTCATTCAACTCACGTTCATGCTGAGATTTTCTCTTAAAATGAAAAGCGAGAGGCGCAACTACAGCCGAAGATAAAAAACTCGCTACAAGTAGAATCCATCCGGCCGTTGCGTAATGACCTTGCAAGACAGCCAAGAAGACTAACGGAAACGAAAGAAAGAAGATCGCTTGCGAAGCAAACTTAATCTTGTCAGCAGCTCTCAAACTTGTTTTGTGGTAAGTCTCCATCCGGTGTTTAAGCACACGGTGAAGAGCTCTCTCATCAAGTATGCCTTCTAAAAGCAAGGTCAAGCTTTCCTTCAAAAAACTGTAAGTGACGGACGCATGCACCTGATGTATTTGGGGCGAGCGAGTCGGGTAGAGTCGGCTGAATAAAATCAGCGCATCCACTGAGTTTCGAAATTCATTTTTCTTCGTTAAAAACTTCATTGTTAACCTCACAACTAGCCTCACTGTTAGCCACTTTGTGGCTCTCCGAACTTAAAAGTGATAAACCAATCCACCTAGTACACGCGTTGAAAAACCGATGACGGAAATGGACGAGAAACCTTGCCCAGATGTGATTCCAAGATGAATTTCAAGTGCTAGTCTGCGGTCAATTTGATAGCTCGCTCCGACGTGCGGCCCAATGTCGACCATTGTGCTGACAACTTGAAGCACGCGTCCCAAGCTTCGAATAATGGCTTGCGAGATACCAACATCCACTCCGAAATAATATCGCGCTCGAGGGACGGCAGTGACGACTACGTGTTCATCCGCACGTTCAACTTGCATGCCCTTTGAAGCGAAATACCAGCGGTAGCCTGAACCGAAATAAGTATAAAACGGTTTAGAGGTCTTAAGTTCCATCGCAATGATCCCTCTGAAAAGGAGCGATCGATTGTTCGCTTTAAAACTTTCGTATTCAAGATCAAATGCGTTTGGAATATTGAACTGACCATTTTCGGGGCCGGTATATTTTCCTGACAAAAGCCCCATGCGAACGTGAAGTTGCGTATCGTCGGCATAGCTCATGGTGGAAAACAAAAATACCAAGACGAAGAGAAGTTTAGCTGACATCCCTAACTCCCCCGGAATTTCTCTGAAGCCATTCATCAAGTTGCGGCTGCGCGAGGCGAGTGTATTCGTGGTTCGAGCTAATAACTTGTCTAACTAAAACAATAAACGTCTTGCGGTAGCGTGGGCCATTTCGGCGAATTTCGAGTTTCACAGTCGAGTTCGATTTGTGTTTTTCGAGCTCATGCTCCATGTACGCTTTCGCTTTTTCATTTAAGCAGTTGATCAAAACCCAACTGTCACTCGGATCTGTACACAAGATCAGAGCAAATCGGTCATTGAGTGGCATGAGATCAAGCGCTGCTGACAAAAT
>JANOUF010000169.1:0-2878 GCA_031416685.1 Bdellovibrionales bacterium | reverse complement strand
CGCTACTTGCAAATCAACTAGGTCAAGCGGTTCAATCTCCATCACTCTTAAACTTCTTCTGGCTTGCGCTGATTATTCTCATGTTTGTAGCGGCCACTCGTCTCTTCCAATATCTAACGGCTGGCCGAGCCCGATGAGACTTGCTGCGGTGGGTGAGACGTTTCTAGCCATATTTGCTAAGCTCGCAAACAATTTCTTCACTTCAATTCACACGCACTTCGCCTCTCGAGAGCGGTAAGGTTCCACCCAAAGGTTTCTTCCGCCTTTGCGGGGCTTTATCACTATAAAAGGAGTTTTGAATGACTAAGTTATTACTAGGCGCTTTGCTTGTTGTCGCTGTTGCGGCTTGTTCTTCTAAGGATAAGCGCAATGAAGCAGATTCTACTGCAGTTAATCCAACAACCACGACGACGACCGATCCAATGATGGATACGACAGACTCAAGCATGATCGATAGCTCAGATTCGACGAGCGGAGCAACGACTTCTGACGATATGAGTTCTGAGGACATGAACTATGATGAATCGGTTGATTCTAGCGGTACCGTGATGAATCCAGAAGATTCTTCTAGCAGCACAACGACTGAAACTACCGGCACAAGTGATCCTGCTGCACATAAGAATCATAAGAAGCATATGAAGAGCAGCAGTCCAACGACAACTCCGCCTACGGCACCAGCGCCAGGTACAACTGGATATTAATTTTTATGAATTTTTAAAGGTCACCTAATTGTTGTGTGATTAGATGATCGGGGAGGCGGGTTTTAGGACCCGCCTTTTTTTATTTGTTGAAATAGTTTATGCACCAATCCATGTCTGCCTGTCTGTTCTTCATATCACTTCAAAATATTCATCGAGGGCATCGCGGGGCGAACCCTCGCTAAATATTTTTTCGTTTGTCTTTGTTTGGGCCAAAGTTTTTTGGAAAGTTCTGTGCGTGGATTTTGTTGGTGAACTCGACGCACCCGCTACGAAAATCTGTCCAAGCGGGACAGAAGCGCGAGCGTCAGAAGCAACTCGTCCACGCACTACACGTGCTCAATGCCGCGACTTCGTCTCCGACTTATCGCCCATGATCGCCTTCTTTGATGCGATCATCTGATCGGCGCCAGTTTTTTTGTCCGCGACCTGTGAAGTCGAAGCGATTGACGTCACCGCGACCGAAGCGGCTTTTTTTGTATTCATCTGAGTTGTAATTTCGCGCGCCGAATGAATTTGGATGCTGAGTCTCAGGGACGCCGTCAAAGGTAGACGCGGCTAGTGAAATCCGAGTAAAAAAGTGACCCTCCGAAGTGATTCTGTTAGGTTGCGTCGATGCGAGGATCCGAATTCTTGATGAGAACATCCGAAAATCCCCGGCTTCGGAATCTAGAAGCCGAAAGTATTGAAATTCTGCGTGAAGCGGCTTCAAGCCCAGATCTGGGAGTCATTCTCTATTCGGTCGGGAAAGACTCCTCGGTTCTCTTGCACCTTGCTGGAAAAGCATTTGCGCCCGGGTCCGTTCCATTTCCGATTCTACATGTGGATACGGGATTCAAATTTCCAGAGATGTATGAGTTTAGGGACCGCCGTGCGCGTGAGCTCGGCTATGAACTTTTAGTCGAATCGAATTCTGAAGCGATCCGTGCAGGTGCAAATCCATTTGATCTTGGGACGCCGGCTTGTTGTGGCCTTTTAAAAACTGATGCGTTGCTCAAGGCGGTGGGCAAACATGGTTTTCGACTCGCCATCGGCGGCGCTCGGCGCGACGAAGAAAAGTCGCGAGCAAAAGAGCGTGTATTTTCCATTCGCCAGGCAAATGGCGGGTGGGATCCGAAAGCTCAGCGCATCGAACTCTGGAACCACTACAATACGCGGCTAGCCGATGGCCAATCGATGCGAGTATTTCCGCTTTCAAATTGGACAGAAATCGATATCTGGAAATACATCGCGCTCGAAAAGATCGAGACGGTTTCGCTCTATTACGCAAAGCCGAGAACCGTCGTTCGACGAAACGGGCAACTCATTCCATTCCGTGAAGGCATGAAGCTTCGTGCAGGTGAAATCACGGAAGATGTGATGTGCCGGTTCCGCACTCTGGGATGCTCGCCGTGCACCGGTGCGATCGAATCGCAAGCCCGGACTTTACCGGACTTGATTCAGGAGCTTGAGACGATCGAGCTTTCGGAGCGCTCGACTCGGGTCATCGACCATGACGAGTCTTCGTCGATGGAAAAAAAGAAACGCGAAGGTTATTTTTGATGGCGATTCTGGAGCCACCCGCAAAATCAGCACACCGAGAGACGGTAAGACTCTGCTTCATGGGAAGTGTCGACGATGGGAAATCGACACTTATCGGCCGTATGCTCGTGGATACCGGAAGCCTTCATAGCGATTCGCTCAAATCCCTCATCGGACCTAACGGGATTGAACTTTCTTGGGCGACGGACGGTCTCGCTAGCGAACGCGAGCAGGGGATCACGATTGATATCGCCTACCGACATTTTTCAAGCTCGCAGCGGGATTATCTTTTGGCGGATGCTCCAGGGCACACCGCACACACCCGCAATATGGTTACCGGCGCTTCATTCGCTGACTTCGGCGTTGTTCTCATCGATGCCGCTCGTGGCGTAACCGAGCAGACGGTTCGGCATCTTGCGATCGCCGAGTTCTGCGGCATGAAGCAAATCGTCTTTGCGATCAACAAAATGGATTTAGTTAACTATTCCAGCGTACGTTTTTCAGAAATCAATGAACGTCTCGCTACAATTTGCAAAACCCTCAATGTAACCCAAACCGTCTACATACCCGTAAGCGGACTCCTGGGAGAAAATGTTCTACGTCGCAGCTCTCATCTGGCTTGGTTTGACGGGCCATCGTTGCTTGAGACAATCGACTCG
>JANOUF010000168.1:0-8241 GCA_031416685.1 Bdellovibrionales bacterium | reverse complement strand
TGGCTTTGTTGTGGGCTTCGCAGCTGGAGCCGGCGCTTCCTTTGGCGGTAAATTCCACTCTTCTGGAGTATTGATATCAAAAAGATCTTCTGCCTCAGACGGCTGAAGTCCTTGGAAACCTTGCGGGTCCAATGGCGCTTCTTCGCCTTCTTCGTCTTCGGTCGTAACAGTCATCGGTTGGTCTTCTGACTCATCTGGAATATCCGGAAGAGCGCCGAGAGTTTCATCTGGCAATTCACCACGAGCCGCAGGAGTTTTTAGTTTTGGATACGTCTCTTGGTATTTGTAGAGCGTTCCGTCTGCACCCTTCGTGTAAATATCAACGAAGTACTCTTTGCAAAGATATGTGCCTTTTTCTTTGTCGCGGTCCAAACACGCAGCGTGTCCGCGGAAATTAATTTCAGACTTTGCACCATACGGCAAAAGATTAGCTTCACCAGTTTTTGCGTCAATGAGACCGAAAAGGCGAATGTCGGCGGTTTTGTTTCCGACCATAACTTTCCCGTCGATACGAATCTGAAAACGGACGTAGTCGAATGAAACTTCTTTGCCGTCTTGTACGAGCTTCATTTCGCCGAGACGGATTTCGATTTTGCGAAGACCTTGCGCTTGTTTTTGTTCTTCGGTGATTGTGTTCCAATTCACATCCGGAATTGGTTTGCGATTTTTATCGACGACTTGGGAGACTTTTTTATCTTCCGAAGTTTGATTATCGTAAACCACTTGAGTAACTGGCGGTTGCGGGTTTTGCTTTTTCCCGTTGTGTATGAGTGGGTGGCCCTTGCGGTTGTAATTCGGCGTACAAGCCGAACCGAGCATCGCGAAAGCAGCAAGACCGAGAACTAGTTTCGAAGAAAGCTTCATATCCACTCCGCCGGGCCATCAAACGAACACTTCCGGCGGAGGTCTAGCATTCAAAAGCCATGCGAGGCTAAGTGAGCGTCAGTAGTGGAAAAATCGCAGTTGGAGTCGCAAGCGGTGCCCTTTCGTGCGAAACGGTGACCAAATCAGTCACTCGACTCACGTCTAAGGTGGTTTTAAGTCCAGTATTCTCTGAGCGAAAATCCCCATAAACTGATGGGAAGTGGAGACTCTTAAAAATGTTGAAATCCCGGTGGGTTTTCTTGGCCCTTGTCGTTTGTTTTTTTGCAAGCAAGAGCGACTCGAAACCAAGTTCCGCGAAAACTAAAGCTCAAGAATCTGAGCAAGTTGAAGTGCATGTGAAAGCGCTCCAGCCAGGTCTCGATATGTCGGATTTCAAAGCGCAAGGCTTTACGGTAGATGAACCGGTGGAATCCGAGATGGCTTCGGTCGAAGACCGCGAACTTCTCTTTGAAAAAAGCGGATTAACGAAAGACGTTGAAGCTTGGGATAATTTTGAAAAAGATCTTTTTACCATGCGAAGCGGTTCGCATTCGCTCAAGCTCATGCGAACGTGGTATCCGAAAATCTCAGAGACAAAAATCAAAAAACACCAAAAACTTATCGCCGGGTCGAAGGGGAAGAAGTGAAGTTCTTCGCTCAACTCGCAGGTCTTCTTTTCATTCTGATCGGCAACAGCGCCGCCCGCGCTGACATTCTCTTTATTGACCTCAATAAGTCGCATGCGGAAATGGCCGCGGCGAAAAAATCTGCGCAGAGTCTCGGCGAAAATTTCATTCCAATTACGACGTCGGTTGCTCAGTCGATGACCGATGCATCTATCGTCGAGGCAATAAGCGCTCATAAGCAACGCCGACCGGGTCAGCCTCTTCGAATTGTCATTTCGGGCCATCACGCCAAAGGGAAATTTTGGGGCGCAAATGGTGAAATGAGTATGCCTGATGTCGCAAGTCGGCTCGACAAACTCGGCATCGCACAAGACGTAACGAGTTTGTTCTTCGCAAGTTGTTACCGCGTGGATCTCGGCGACTCGCTTTGGAACAAAGAGTATTTTCCAAATGCGTTAGTCATCGGTGGGTATCGGGGAAAAGGTTGGATGAACGACGTGCCGAAAGGCATTCGCTACCTGCAAAGCTTTATGTCGTCGGTAAAAAAACTTGAGCAAGCTCAATCGGCTAAACAGGCCGCAACAATTGTCCGCGCACTCGATGGTTGGGATGCAAATCGTTCGGCTTGTGTGGTCCGCGATACTTGGATAGATCATAAAAACCAAATTGAACTTCGAAGTGCGAAAGCGACGTGTAAGACCATTCGCCATAGCGGTCTCGAAAACGTCGTTGAATGCCACTTTCAGTTTAAGCCTGAGTGCCCAGAGGTTCCTGAGAACACTCAGAAAAGTCCTCTTCGAGAACATTACGAATATTTAATCAGCACTCGCCATTGTGATGATTTCTATCCGAAGGGTGAGCGTATGGGGCTCGAGTCGCTCAATCGACTTATTTTTGATCGTGAAGTCCGCAAGCACCTGGAGAGAAATTTTAGTCACGTGCTTCCTGATATCGATGAGGCGCTCCGGAAGTTCGGAGTTAAACGAAGTCTCGCCGGTTTCGGCCAGTTATCGAGGTTCGAACTTTACGACCGCGTCGATGAAGCGATCGCTGTTCTTGATGGTAAATGCATTGGAGCAAAACGTAGCTCGGGTGGTTGGTGTCGTTACGCTGAAGATCCAAAGTATAATTTAGCAGTTTCGCAATTGTACGCAATTCGCGAACTTCTCGAGCGGCCGACATGTACGCCGGCAACTTGGACAACGGAAATTAACTTGATTCCGAGACACGTAGCGGACAAGTGCGGCTTCCATCAAAAACAATTTTCAGGTAGGGCGGAAGCTCAGCAAACTGCAGTGGGTGAGCGTGGCGCAAAGATGCTTTCAAATCTTTTCCTCACTGAAGAAAATGTATACCGTTTGCGTCCATTCGTTGAGCAGATGAAGAACGCGTACCCACAAGGTGGTAAGCCAGATCGCCAGCGATACAAAAATGCAGATGACCATATGTATGTTCAAACCTTGCAGCTGCTTGATCAAATTCCAGAGGTCGCGCAGGTTGAACAAATGGAAATGGAACGTTTGAGAGCAGAAGGTCGCGCCGATTTAGCGACGCCACAGAAAGTGAAAGTGCTAATCGCAAAGCGCTATCAAAAATTGTTGCGCGATCAATACGGTGTGCCCGACTTGCCGGCTGAGACGAGCGTTGCGCCGGAACAAACCGGCATTCCTACAAATTAATTTTAAAAATTTGAAGAAAAATTAAAGCTCGATAGCTTGAGAGCGAGACTGCGGCCTTCTTTGTAAGCGCGATGTTCCGCCTTCAAACATTTTTAAGACGTCGCTGATCTGGCGAACCCACATAATATTTTTCTTTATTGCCTCGGGCAAATCAGTCAAATGTTTGCGGTTCGAAGAAGGAATCACAAAACTCTCAAAGCCAAGCTTCATAGCTTCGCGCATTCTTGCTTCCGCAAAAGCGACTGCGCGTACTTCGCCAGTGAGTCCAACTTCGCCGAAGAAACAAGTTTTTGCGTCGATCTCGATTCCAGTTTCAGTTGAAATCAGTGCAGCAGCGACCGAAAGATCAGCAGCAGGTTCGATCAAACGTAAGCCGCCAACGACATTGATGAAGACGTCTGCTTGCGCAAGTCTGAGGCCTGCGTGCTTATTTAAAACTGCAACTAGCAAGTGAACACGGTTCACGTCAAACCCGAGCGAAGTCCGTCGCGGCATCGCCATCGGCGTGCCAGTTGTGAGTGCTTGAACTTCACACAACATTGGTCGGCTTCCTTCCATTGAGCAGAAGACGGCTGAACCGATAAGTTTCGTTCCACGTTGCTCTAAGAAAAGTTCGGATGGATTTTCAACTTCAACTAAACCGCGCGTATCCATTTGGAAAACGCCGAGCTCGTGGGTTGCTCCGAAACGATTTTTAAGAGCGCGAAGCAACCGGAATTGATGGCTCATGTCGCCTTCAAACGACAAAACCGTATCAACCATGTGCTCAAGAACTTTTGGACCGGCGATGTTTCCTTCTTTGGTCACGTGACCGATGAGGAAAACGGTGGTCTCAGAGCCTTTTGCTAATCCCATCAACTGAGCCGCGCACTCGCGCACTTGTGAAACGGAACCAGGAGCTGACTCGATCGACGGCATGAAAACAGTTTGAATCGAGTCGACGATTAAAACTTGTGGCTTATGTTTATTGACGAGTTCTTTGATCGAATCGAGATTTGATTCGGCGGCCATGCGCACGCGAGATGACTTCACCCCTAAGCGTTGCGCGCGGAGTGCACTTTGGTTCACGCTTTCTTCGCCAGAGACGTAAAGAACGTCCATTCCTTCTTTAGAAAGTCCACCGGCCATTTGCATAACTAGGGTGGACTTACCGATGCCCGGATCGCCTCCAAGTAGGATAAAGCTTCCTTGCACTAGACCTCCGCCTAGAACACGGTCCAACTCCTTGAAACCAGTCGAAGCGCGGTCGATCTTAAGAGATGTAAGACCCTGATCTAGAGTCACGCTTAATGGACCATCTGAGATCCCTGAACCAGAAGTGCTCCAGCCACGTTGCCTCGGCGACGCAGCTACTTCTTTGGTTACGGCTTCCTCAACCATGGTGTTCCATGCACCGCAGTCGGTGCAGCGGCCTTCCCACTTACTTCGTTGGGAGCCGCAGTTCTGACAAACGAAAACGGATCTGGTCTTAGATTTCGCCATGCCTCAGGGCTATCATGAACTTAGAGGGTGAACAACCGACATGCGCGCGACATTCCACGTATTAAAGCTATTCGTTTTTTCAAGTATTGCCTGTTCTTTCATCAGTACCGCCTATGCTGCTGTGCCAGTTGCGTTTGTAGAGCCAGAAGCTCTTAAGAAAGCTCGTAGTCTGCAAAATTCCGGCAAACTCGCAGAGGCGTCTAAACTTATTGCCGCAGCTGCGGTCGACGAAAAAACTGCCGAAAGCCGTGCGCTCCTCTACTTTGCGCTCGGCGATCTTGCGTTTAAGCAAGCGAAGTTCGATGAAGCGAAAACGAACTACGAAAGTTCGCTGATGAACGCCACTCGCCTTGATGACCACGCAAAATATGCGCTCGGGCTAGTGTTGGTGAAGTTAAATGATCCAAAAGCGGCCCGCGTTCGCTTCGAAGATGTTCTAAAATCAAAACTGGCAACTTCAGATTTGCAACTCGAAGCAAGAAGCCGGGTTGCAGAACTTGCGATGGATCAAAAGCAGTTTTCGATTGCGCGCGGTCATCTTCAATTCTTACAGCGTCGCAGAAAATTCACACAAGATTACCCAACAGTTGTTCATCAACTTATGCGAGTTGAAAAAGCTCTCGGTAATGCGACAAAAGCATGTAAATGGGCGCGCGAACTTTACACGAAGTATCCCTCTCATTCGCTTCTTGCGGATTGGACGATGGACATGACCAAGGTGCAACTCGAGGGACGAGCTCTCGGTTGCTCAGTGACAGTTGGAGATAAGCAAACTCGGATTAAACGCTTTCAATGGGCGGGCGCTTCTGATCGAGCGCTCACGGAATTGAAACTATTGCGTGAACAAGCCCCGCAGCTCGGTGAATACACATTCGATAACTTGATGTCGAATCACCTAATGGCCGAGGGAGATACTGCTGAAGCACTAAAGCTCATCGTAAAACATTACGAGTCGATGAAAAACGATACTGGCTATCTCCTGCAACTGGGAAGAGCGGCGTCACGTGCGGGCGAATATCAAACCGCAGTCGCAGCTTACTATCGCGCTTATCAAGTCGCTCCTCGAGGAAGAAACGGTAAAACTGCACTCTTCCAAGCGGCGTTCATGAGTTATCAAGGACAAGATTACGACGGAGCTTCACGAAAGTTCGAAGAGTTCGTAAAAGTATTCCCGCGATCGGGCTTGAGTCGTGATTCACAATGGCACTTAGCTTGGATCCGTTATTTGAAGCGTGATTACCAAGGTGCGCTCACATCTTTCTCAAAACTTGCGCAAGTAAAACACAGCCGCCGCCGTCGCGCGCGCCCTGAGGCAGGTACAACAGAGAGAATTAAATATTGGATGGCGATGTCGCTACTAAAACTCGGCAAGCCGGCTGAGGCAAAGCCGATGTTCGAGGCGCTCGCGCGAGATCCTGGTTTTGGTTACTACTCGATGGTTGCGTTTTACAGATTAAAAGCAATCGGCGAGAAGATCGATCCGGCAGTAGAAACTCGCATTTTAGCGAACGTAAAAGACGCAATTGTTGATCCGAATGCTCCAGCGGCAGTTGCAGAAGAAGACGAATCGGAAGAAACGATTCAGACTGCGGAAGAAACGGTACCACCTGAGGAAACCGTTGCTGAAGCTGACGAGGGCGATCCGGTCGGCCTCGAAGGCAAAATGCTTACGGCACAATTTGATGATCCAAATCACACTAAGCGATTCGATCGTGCGCGTGATCTTTTGCTCGTCGGACGAACCGATCTTGCTCGCCAAGAATTGTATGAAATTGAACGCCGCGCCCGTCGATCCGAAGATCGTCGTAAGTTAATGGCGGAGTATCAGCATGTCGAAAATTTCAATCGCGCTTCATACATCAGTGAAATCGCCTTCGGTGCTGAGCGCATTCGCGGGGGAATGCTAAACGCAAAGCCACTTTGGGAGTTTGCTTATCCTCGTGCATTCGAGAAATTTGTGGTCACGAATGCAGGTACATACAATGTGCCGCAAGAATTCGTGTGGGCAATCATGCGCGCGGAGAGCCAGTATCGACAAGACGTCCAATCGCCAGTGGGTGCGATGGGCTTGATGCAAATCATGCCGTTCACAGCTCGACGTATTTCAGATCTCCTAGGTGATAAAACTTTTGAAGTGCCGATGTTATTACAGCCTCAGGTGAACATTCGATACGGCACTCGATATTTGCAGCGTTTGCTTGAGAAATTTTCGGGCTCGGTTCCTTTGAGTGCGGCTTCATACAATGCAGGTCCGCACAGAGTAAATGCGTGGCTGAAGTCATTCGGGTTGTTAGACATGGACGAGTTTATCGAGCACATTCCGTTTGTCGAAACCCGCAACTACGTGAAAAAAGTTTCGAGGAATTTCCAGATCTACTCGATGCTGTATAAGCCGAATCCTGCGACTCAAGGTCGAAATCTAGCTTGGCTAGTAAAGCCCGTTGGCGTGAAACCAGGTGTCGCGTCACGCGATGTTTGGTAGAGGTGGCTGCCCATCAGCGCAGCCGCCTGCGGATTATTAAAAACGGTCGCTCCACTCATTGATACATTAACCTTTTGACACCACTTTCGGTGGCACACGCAGTGCAATCCGCATTGCTGACGGGGAGTTTGTATCGAGAACGCATAGCGTAAAAAACCATTCAAAGCCGTGCCTCGTTGACGCCGCGTGGGCAGTGCGATTTAAGTCTCGAAGGCTCACGGTAGGAGACCAATATGTCGGATATTAAAGCAGTTTTTACGAAAACCATTTTGCTTGGCGCGGTCATTTTGGCTGGCCTACTTGCAGCTACAGGTTGCACCAAAAAAGGCAAGGACATCACAGTTGAAGTTGCGGGCCAAAAACTCACTCTTCCATACAAAGAAACGCTTCGCGTGCGAATCGCATCGGAGCCGCCAGCACTTGATTGGCACAAAGGTACCGATACAACGAGTGCCGAGATCGTGACGAACATGCAAGATGGACTTGCTGGCTACGATTTCTCATCAGGTGAACCGCAAGTTGTTCCTGAGCTCGCGAGCAAGTGGGAATCAAAAGACAACAAGACATGGGTGATCACACTTCGTACTGATGCGAAATGGTCCGATGGCCAATCGTTGATTCCACAACACGTAGTCGACGGTTGGAAGCGTTTGCTCACGCCAACAACGGCGGCTGAGTACGCATACTTTTTATTTCCAGTAAAAAATGCGCAAGGCTTTAACCAAGGCAAAATTAAAGACTTCAACGAAATTGGAGTGAAGGTTACAGGCCCTGATCAAATCACTGTCGAGCTTGAGCGCCCAATGGCGTTTTTCCCGATGCTCCTCACGCATCACTCGACATATCCAATCCGTATGGACGTTGTAGCAAAACACGGCGACAAGTGGACGGAGCCAGCGAATATCGTAACGGTCGGACCGTTCAATATGAAAGTTTGGGAGCACGACAAGCAAATCGTGCTTGAGCGTAACGAAGGTTATTACGGCAAAAAGCCACCTTTAAAATACGTCGTGGCCCTCATGATCCAGGAAGTTTCAACCGCGATTAATTTGTTCGAAGCTGGCAAACTTGATTTCGTCGACGAAGTTCCTGCTCAGCAGATTCGTCA